>JBHLRT010000025.1:0-9224 GCA_048882305.1 Candidatus Thorarchaeota archaeon | reverse complement strand
GGGGAACCTAGCTTTGAATCTGAGAGGAGGGGCTGAGTAGAAGAAAGAAAGTAGAGTAAGACCAAGGTAATAGAAGAAGACAACCGGACCAAACCATGCAGAAAGCAACTGCCCAGACAAAGCAAGTGAATATGAGAAAGTGACAGCCTGGTCCTGAGTGACCTCTCCAGTGGCTACTGGATTCCTTCTTGATTTCTTGAACTTGTCTTCTTCCACATCGAAACTATCGTTTATGGCAAAGCTGAATCCCAAGTAGGTTGAAACCATTAGAAAGAAGATGATGATGTCAACAAGTGGGCCTGTAAGTCCACCGGATACAACGAAACCGAGAATCGCTGTGCAAAGAAATGCATACCATCCCCTTAGTCTAATCAGTCGGATGTACGAACTCATTAGAAAGTCTCCTTACTACAAATTGTTAGCGAGATATGTAAAGTGTATTGCCACTTCAGCAATCTAGAAGGCAACCTATGTTAAACTGACTTCAGAAAATCTTCATAACACGCGAGATATAGAATCGGAACATATTGTTCTACTAATTCAAAAAAATAGATAAGATGTAGACTCTAGCCAGATTGTAGGGGGCACTGAAAATAGTCAGAGAAGCAGGATATGGGGATGCTTTGGAGGCATTTCATGAGGGGAGAAATCTGGAGAAAAAGGGGAAGTATAAGGAAGCTCTTTCTTCTTACGAAAAAGCCGTCACTCTAGATGAAACATTATCTAAAGCTTGGTTCTACAAATTCAAGATACACCTCCAATTTGGACATGAAGAAGAGGCTCAAGCTTGTGCCCAGAAGGCAATCGACCTCGACCCAAAATGGAACAAATTCGTAGCAAAAATCCAGAAAGAAGTCGAAACCAAGAAGAGGAAGAGGAGGGAGATTGAAAGATCGAAGAGGGAGGAAGAAACGAGAGAGAAGTCACCTGAAGAGCTTTTTATCGCTGCTGTCAAGCAAGTAGCAGTCAATCAAGGATCTCCAATCTCAGTAAACGGACCAACAAGGGAGACTCATGACCTCTTCTACAAAGCGCGAGCGGCTGAAAATGCAGGAAGGTACGATGAGGCACTTGAACTCTATGGCAACGTGGTTGAAATTGACGAAACATACGCTAAAGCGTGGTTTCAGAAATTTCTAATTCATTATATACGCGAAGAGTTTGAACCTGCGAAGGAGTGTGCTGCGAGAGCCTTTGCGCTAGATTCTAAATACTTGAAATTCGTTGAAAGGTCAATCAATCCTAAAAGGATGGAGGAATTGAGGAAGCCTTCAGCAGAAAGATCAGCGCCAAGTATTCAATTCCGTCAACCTCAAAGGAGAAGGCGGCAAACAAAGCAGTTGACTACAGAAACTGTAATCTATCGGGGCGCTGTAAAGGCTGCAACTGATTGGTTTAGAGGAATGGGACCCCAAAAAATCATACACCCTGAAACCGGTGAGGAATGGATAATCGAAGTTTCTCTGAACGATACAAATATCCATTCATACAAAAGCCCAAGAGGCAAAATTTCATCCAAGCGCTATGGACCCAAAGAAAGGAGATTTTTAGTGGCTGCACTTGAAACATCAAGGCAAAGATTTCCGGAGAAAGAAGCTAGACTTCGAGAGATACGTAGAAAACTTTCTGGCACATGATATAGAAGAGATCGTCTATCTTATTCCGTTTTCTTGTTCAGATGTAGTTTTAGAAGCAAAGAGGCAAGATTTTCCTCTCTTTTTCACTCTATCTGCGGTTTTTTTCTGAGAATGTTAAAATACGTAAATATCTGAATTTGATGAACTACCAACTATCGCGTGAGGAAGGGTCGCTTGATGTTAGAGCACGCCTGTATTTCCTATTAGATGCGTAGATGGGAGTGGAATAATCATGTTTACAAAACACAAAATATTGAGTGTCCTGTTTGTATCTTTGTTTCTCAGCTCAATGCTCTTTATTGGCGTTGGATTTTCGTCAATACATCAGGCTACTCTATCGGTTAGTGATCAGGGATCAGTTCCTGCGGATTATCCATCAACCGACTTGGATAACAGGAACACACCTGTATCTATTCTTGTGTATACGGAGTTTGCTGACACAACGACTGCAGCTCCGTACAACGAATTTAGGAACACAATGGATATAATTGAGAATACATTTGGGCCTCAGTTTTACTATGATAATCTCACGACATATACTCAGTTATCTTCAATGTTGCCGGGGCATGATATTTTGTTAATACCCGAACAGGAAAATCTGTGGAGTTCGAATGTGACTGATATTGCATCTTCTTGGACTTCAATACTTACTACATTTGTAACAAACGGTGGTATTGTGGTCGCGCTAGATTGTAACGCACCATTATCTGATCTATCTGATGGTCCAACAATGAAGATTCTCAATGAAACTGGTCTTATGACTGTCTATAATGCCTTTGATGGTGTGGGTTGGACGAACAATCTTGTGGCACCTGAGGATGCCCTTGCTCGTGGTGTTGCAGGTACTTGGAGTGCACCTGATGGGTCGGTTTATTTCGATACATCTGATGCTACTGTTGTTGTTGATACTGGCGGTCATGCTGTTGCTGCTCACAAGATTATAGGTGCTGGCCACGTAGTACTGCTGGGTTTTGATGCCTGGACAACAGAAATCAATTCGGAACTTCTACTAGCAAATGCAATTCGCCTTCATAGACACGTAGTCTTTGACCACTCCCATGCCAACCTCTACAGCGTCACTTCTGGCTACAGTTTGTTTGCGAATGATTTGGCTGACAATGGTTTTGCAGTTTCAGGAATGGATACTTTTGATGAAGCGTATTTGCAAGCAGCTGAGATTCTAGTCATCCCCACGGGTGATTATCATCCTGTTCAAAACTTTACACCTTCGGAGCTTGACATAATTGAAGAGTTTGTGAACTCAGGTGGCGGATTATTCATTATATCTGAATATGGAGCTTATGGCAATACGACAGATTTAGTGAGTGAACGATTTGGATTTGTAAGGACTAAAAACCATATTCTTTATGATTCTGATGATTTCAATCCTGCTGGTTCTGGTTATTCGGTCATCTATGGTGGTGCTGCAAATATCATTAATCACTCTGTGACTCTGAATGTAAACAACTTAGAAACATGGGCTGGAACAGGCCTTGAATCAATGCCTGCAAATGCAGATTCACTCATTGTGACAGATACTGACGGTACGACAACGTACGATTCTATCACACCAGCTGCTGGAGTCACTGTTGCTGCTGCGGCTACCTATGGTCTCGGACGTGTTGTGTTCATTGGAGAATCGGATCTCTTCAGTGATTCAGATCTGGATAGCGATGGTACAGAGGCATACTTTGATACTGACTCTGAGCAGTTTGCTAGGAATTGCATCGGTTGGTTATCTGCTGCTGGAATGGAAGAACGGACCATTGTCTTTGACCAATCTAAGACCCCGAACTGCAGTCTTCAGGATTGGTTGGCAGGTCTTGGAACACTTCTTACAGAGAATGGATATACACTCAAATGGATGAGCTCATTTCTACCGGATTTGATTTCTGGAGCTGACATCCTTTTCATCATGGACGGAACCGGAAACTATACACCAACAGAGATTGCAACGATCACATCTTTCGTATCCAATGGCGGTGGACTGTATCTAGTAGGCGCATGGGGAGAGTGGATTGAACAGACTGAACCAATCGGGCACGAGTTTGGTTTTGGAGATACGAATCTTACTGAATTGATTGATACTGACGATACTGTCGGTGCACCAAGTTACATAGTCTTTGATGGAAACAACATTGGAAATCATCCTATTACAACTGGAATATCCAGAGTTGAGCTATATCGTTGTGGAATTATTGAAACACCTAATCCTGCAACATCGTCAATCATTACAACTGACACCGATGGTACAAGTGATTACATTGGTGGTGAACCTGCAGATGGTCTATCTGTTATGGCTGCGACCTTATTTGACAAGGGGAGAGTCTTTTACTCAGCAGATTATCTAGGTCTCCGCGATGGCTACGATGATGATAGTGATGGCTATCCGAATCTATGGGATTCAGATAACGATCTTCTCTATCTCAATGCGTTTTATTGGCTTAGTGAAAATCGTGCACCTTCAGTGACTGTTACATTTCCAAATGGTGGAGAGGTCCTTAATGGCACTCGAACAATCACTTGGGACGCTGTGGATTTCGATAGTGATACTTTGACTTTTCAAGTTCAATATAGTGACAACAATGGAAGCGATTGGAGTACACTTGCAACAGGCGTTCTCGTTTCTGAATTCGAATGGAACACTACTCTACATGATGATGGAACCAGCTACCTGATTCGTGTCATTGCTTCTGATGGACAACTTACTGCGTACGATGATTCAGACAATCTTTTTGAGCTTGACAATTACGCTGGCGGAGGATTTCCACCGGGTCTCACTCTCATATTGCTACTAGCTATAGCAGGAGTCGCTGTCGTTGTCCTTCTCATTGCTTACTTCATGAATAAGCGGCGTAAAGGTGCTGGGCCTCCTCCCAAGAAATCAGGTGGTAAAAAGAAGAAAAAGTGATTTAATATTTGAAGTGGACCTGAGTGTTTACTTGATACTTGGGTCCATCTTCTGTTTTTTTGGTTGGATTAGATAATATTGAACTGGGATTTTCCTCTATCTCACACCCTTTTTCAGGTTGGACAGTCTTCGGATGGATTGCCTGTCAAATGATTATCTGTAAGTTGAAACTAAGCTTTAGCGCATTACGATATTTCTTTTAGCAAACCATTACTAGACATATTACCAATATCGGAAGTGTATTCGTTTTGGTAAGTCAGCCGGATTACAAGGTAATTGGAGTAGCGATTATGTTTCTACTATGTTGGATAGGATATTTTCCCCAACCATGTAGAAGCACCTCTGTTTGGTCTGTTAATGATCCTGTACGAACGGACATCTCTGTCCATGCAGCCAATGATATGATCAACAACAACACAGCATATCCCGATTTACTAATTCTAGATGTACGAGATCAATGGGAATATGATATTAATCATCTACATGACGCTCTCCTAATACCCCTTAGTAGTCTGACATCAAGACTGGACGAAATTGAAAGCTACATTGACACGGAAATCATTGTTTATTGTAGAACCGGAGCCAGAAGTCAACAAGGAAGTGATATCTTAGTAGCAAACAACTTTACAAAGGTCTTCAATATGTTGGGTGGGATCACGGCTTGGATTGAAGCGGGCTACGATTACTGGCCAAACGATGAGGAACTGACAACTCCAACCACACAAACAGCGACTACTGATATCAATCCGCTAATTATCGGAGTAATCGGTGGTGCAGGTGCCGTAGTAGTCATCGTTTCGATATTGTTCTTTGTAAGGAGAAGGTAGCAATACGTTGTTTTCTTTGCTCTGAAAATGAGGCGACATATTTTTTCTATAAACATTTGTGAAAAGTGTGAAGCCAGCATTATCAAAAGCGCCAGTATTCCATCTTGTATCTTTGATCACAGCTTTGCATCTTCACTCATCGCACGAAGTTTTCGCAATGTAAAATCAAGGAAGAGGTCACAGGTTGATTTCCATTTCTTGTCCATGATGTACTCTCCCAATTGATCTCCATCACTGAAGTCTGTGGAACTGAGGGTCTTACAGGATGTACTCCCAAACTTCTCTTTGAAATCCCGGTATAGCTCAGACACCAATTCTATTGCGGCACCTCTCTCCTCGGGGTAGTCTTCAGGGACAGAATCCTTTCCCAGACCGCATTTAATACCAATCGCAACGGAACTTCCAATGAGTAACCCGCAAGTTGTTTCTCCAGATGTTATTGCTCCAAGATATCCTGCAGTAGCCCAAGAGAATTCGGGATTTGATATGTCCCATAGTTTAAGCAATGCCTGAAGAGATGCCTCCGCACAGGTATATCTATGCATACGTTTGTATGCCTGTGTCAAAATCTCGTCAAACTCTTTCTCTGCCATAAAGAGTTTTCATGGGTAGTCGCATTATTTTAATTCTAGCATCCTCCCCTTCTTGCCAAACTGGGAAGAGATGGAGATGCGATTCTAAATTTCCAGAAAAATGACATACTCAGCTCAAATTTGCATGGTTGAAGAATCCAACAGATATCAATCTGCTATAATTGAGCTATAGTTCGCTATTGTATGTTTTTTATCAAACCATGAATCTGTGTTATGACTGGAAGTGATAGCTTCCAATTCTTGGGTAAAGGAGTGATGTAAATGAGTAGATTAAGAAGAGTCCTGGTGATGGCCATACTTGGGGTGGTCATGATGGGATTTGGATTTATTTCAGCGGCTGATGCTGATAAGGCTCCGTTTATGCCACCGGACTATTATTTTGTGCCGGACCATCCAGAAGCAAATAACGTAAATGGACGCATCTTTCCAGGATATGTGTATGACGAAACTGCAGGTCCATGGAACATCTTTGAGCAATCAGACGTGAGCTTCATCTTTCAGACTTGGGTCTATTGGATAGTAGAGCTGGATATCTTTCCACAGCCAATACAAGTTCATGTGTGGGTCAGAGAAGCTGGTGCAGGTGATGATGCCTGGTCTGAAGTGAAACTAAGTCGACATTCAGCTGGATGTGGAAACTGGGAGGACTGGTTGGATCCTTCATGGTTGGACCCTGTCATTGTTTCAGGACCTCTATACATGTGGTATGCCTATTTTGAACCGGGTTACTGGAACGTGGGTGCATATGAAACACACCTCCAATATACATGCAAAAATCCTGACAATCCTCGTGAAAGGATGATAGTCTGGGATACTGTCACTGGAGAGCTCCTTGACTACTATGGTATGTTCTTGGTTACAGATGGCGGGATTTCTCCCTGAACCTCATCATGACTGAACATTCTTTGATTTAGACACTACAAGAATCACTAATTCATTGGTTTGAGAGAGGATCTTCCTCTCTCATTGTTTCTTTTATCCAATCTACTTCTTTTTACGTATCAAATAAACTAGAAGTATAACCACTACAGCCCATCCAGCTCCTCCAAATACAAGAACCATTAATGATTCTGGAGGTTCATTACCTGTTGGAATGGTAGTGGGAAATGTAGGAGTTGTTGTTTCTGGGGTCGTTGTTGGTACTGGTTCTGGTTGCACATCAATGTCCATGTGGTCTGTGAATCCCCAGTTCCCCTTTGCATCTTGAGCCAGTATCCAAATCTGAATCGTGCGAGCACTGCCAATTGCAGGAATGTGACAAACGAATCTATTGGGATTACTGGACATTAGTGTCATAGTGAGATTCCTCCAATGTACGCCATCATAGTAACAGAGAAGAACTAGGTCGATGTGATTCTCATCGCTCACAGTTGCATTGACATAGATGGTTTCGTTTGCGTAGGGTACAAGAGGTAGCCACTCAATATCAGTGATTACAGGAGCTATGACATCTGATGCTTGCACAGTATAAATAGACCAGTCACTTACTGCCCAATTACCGCGATTGTCACATGAGAAAATCCTTAGGTTCATTTGGTATCCTATAGGTTTCGTACCAATCACAGCAACGTATCCAGATAGATTGAATGTCATCGTCACATTAGAGAACATAGTCCCGTACCCATAGCATAGAATGGCGGAATAAATTCCATTTACATCAGAGAGTTCAGCATAAACCTCGACAGTATCCTCTTCTGTTGGAGTTAATGGTGACCAGCTCAACTGGTCAAGAACAGGTCCATCTAAGTCATCCGAAACCACCGTAAATGACCCAATAGGTGTGATACCCCAGTTTCCTTGACCGTCAGAGGTGTACACTCGCAAGTTGACATCTGTTCCATAAACCTGTGGTGGAATCTGAGCGGTGTATATTCCGCTGGAGAAAATCATGGTAATGTTGTGCCAAATAACTCCATCATGATATGATAGAATTGCATTAATGACGCCGGAGGGGTCCGTGGCATTGACAAATACATCAATACTCTGTGACTCATCAGGAACAAGAGGAGTCCAACTAGAATCATGAATAGTGGGAGGCAACATATCAAACGGTACTACAGTGTATTCATAGACTGGAGTGCTTGCCCACTGATCCAAAGTGTCACTTGAATAGATTCTATAACTCACGACACTTCCAGTCGCCATTGCAGGAATGCTTGCCCAGTAAACGGAATTGAGGTTCATGGTGATATTTGTCCAAAACCCAGAATCAACCAGATATGAGAGAATGGCAGTTCCAACACTCGAATGATCCGTGATGATAGCGGACACAATCACAGAATCAAACGAGGTCGGTGCAATCGGCAGACGTGTTGGAGTATTGATGATTGGTCCTGAGAGATCGTTCACTTGACACTCGTAGATGGAGGACGCGTCACCATTACCAAGTGTATCATTGGCAAAGACATAGAATCGGAGAGTTGTACCCGAAGAAAGTACAGATGAGTTCCATATGTAAATCGACCCTGAAAGCACCATTGGTTCAGAAACCCATATACTCCCGGTCGTATAGAAAACCAAGACATGCGAAAGATCATGAAAATCTCCAACGGAAGACTCTATAGAAACTCTTGCTGGCGCATCGAATATCGTGTTGTTTGTTGGTGAGTTTATGATTATGACTGGATTGGAGTTGTCGGTTTCAAACGAAACCTCCGAATAGTTGGAATTATCCCAAGTATCATTTGCCCACGCCCTGACAGTATGACTTCCATCCGTGTAGAAACTTGTATCCCAAGACCAGGAATATGGGGCTGAAGAGAGCCAGGCCATTGGAGTTCCATCAATATAGATGATGACTATCGAGATTGGCGAGTCATCTATTACAGACACATCGATTTGTACAGTGTTAGACACGACCCAAAAAGATGGTGTAGTTTCAATATCAACAAGAGGTTCAGTTAGGTCTACGATGTTGCATGTGTATGTCTGCGACCAATCTGAGTTCCCTAAAGTGTCATTGGCAAATATGTGAAAGAGCATCTGAGTATCTATTGGGAACACAGGGGTCGTTGCTTCGAAGTACGATCCACTCGGAGTCATCTCCATCGAAATCCAGTCTGATCCAGTGTAATATAGAAGTAAAACTGTGTCAATACTTGATGCATCTTGAACTGTGACCCGTACCGAAACAGCACTTGGTCCTGATAGAACTGTGTTGTTCACAGGGCTGTTGACAAATATGACTGGTTCCGAATTGTCCACATTCAGATTTACAGTAACCTCTTTAGAATTGCCCATATTGTCAGCTGCGATG
>JBHLRT010000024.1:0-10064 GCA_048882305.1 Candidatus Thorarchaeota archaeon | reverse complement strand
CCTATTACTGCTTCATTGTGTCACTATATATCCGTCACGGAAGTTAGAAGAAATCCGAAAGTGAGCTCTGATGAGTCGAACCTCGAAGCTCTTCAAGTGCTTTTGTCAACCTCTCAAGAGATTTTTGAACTCTTGCTTCACTGAAATCATGTTCTTTGCAAAGGATATTTTGCAAGTTGTCCAATTGAGGCGGAGACCATGTAGGTTCTGAAACCTCTATGGTTGGAGGATTGAGAAAGATATCACGAATCTCATGATATGGGATGTCTTGTATCTCAGCATATTTCTCCTTGTCCTTTGGGTTCTTGGATTTTTTGAAGACAGACTCAATATCCTCTAATGACCCATGTTTCTTGACAAGCTTTAGTGCTGTCTTTGGTCCAATGCCAGTCAAACTATCATTGTAATCAGTACCAATTAGTATCGCAATATCGATGAGTTGTACGCGTGTAACCTCTAATAGACGGAGGTTTTCATCGAGATTTATCAACTCAGGTGTGATCATTTTAGGTGTCTTGGAACGTCCCCCACGCCGTCTTCCAGAGAGTGATAGATTTCGAATCATGCGAGGACAATTATATAGTAACGAGTCATTGTCTTGGCTCGCACTTGCCCACACCAGTCCTTCACGAGCCATCTGCGCCGCAAGAGCTTCACCTTCAGATGGTGCCTGAATAACTGGAATTCCCAAGGCAGTGAGCAGCTCTTTACACTCATCAATCATTGGAGTTGTCAATCTTGAGCTTCCTTTGGCAGCTTTTAGAGCATCTTCGATTCTTCCCTCTTCTTTAGCTGTCTGCCATTCAACATATGCAGATTCTCTAATCTCGCGTCTTTTTTGCTGCTCCTTAGCTTTTAGCTTCGGAGCTTCCCCATCGAATACGTACAATGGATAGATTCCGTTCTCAAGGAGGTTTATGTTTCGATAGAACATGCCGCTCAGATGACTAGTGACTCTTCCATGCCGATCGGTCAATGGAGTCCCATCTGGTTGTCTGATACTAGAGAGAAATGCGTAGATTGTGTTAAACGCATCAATCGCAAGTTTCTTTCCTGACAAGTCAGAGAGTGAAATGGCCTTTGCGTCTACAATATCACCGAGCTTTGTGCCCATTCAATCCACTCCGTGTTTCATACCTCTAATTGTATCTCAAGAATATATGCTTCGGGATAAGACTTACACTTCGACAGATTTATATCAACTCATCAGCACGCCCCCAAAACTGGTGCCTTAGGTATCAGGAAACCTTCTGGTGATAACTTGGCAACTATTAGAGCGATCAGGTGTACTTCATGTCATGCATCCGTTTCTCCACAGGAGGACGGTGTAAAGTTCCAATGCCCATCATGCGGTGAGTTTACTATTTGGCGTTGTGAGTCTTGTAGAAGATTTTCAAATAGATACACCTGTCCCAATTGTGGGTTCGAGGGGCCATAGTCGAATTTTGGAGTAGAGATGAAATGGCAAGAGTGGTTATGACCCTACGGATTATGCCCGATGGCGTTGAAGTTGATCTAGATGATCTGCTTGAACGAATCAAAGCCGTAATTCCAGATGGGACAGATTTAGGAGCTACAGAGACCCAACCAGTTGCTTTTGGTTTGAAAGCCCTTAGGATGAATCTAGCACGGGATGAATCATTGGGCGGTACTGATGATATCGAACAGGCAATTAGCACGGTTGAGGGAGTGTCACAAGTAGAGGTTGAAAGAGTTTCAAGGATGTAGTAGGCGCGCAATCCACAGATTCTCTTGGTGTATTAAAACAGGCATTAAAATCCTGTAGAGGGGTATAGAAAAGTTCTGTATCTGATTATATTGGTTAACAAAGAAACATTGAATAGCGGAAACTCGACGGACATTAGTGATTTGACAACCTCCGTCCGGTTTCTCATACTATAATAACGAATAGGAGGATGCTTCAAGGAAATGGTCGAAATTATTCTAAAGGTCGCAGAGGCCGAACACAGAGACATTGGCAGGTTCATAGTCCGTATTGATGCTGTTTCAATGGAGAAGCTGGGAGTCAGAACTGGAGATATCATCCAGATTAAGGGAAAGAGGGCAACTGCTGCTATCGCGTGGCCAGCTTACCAAGGTGACAAAGGAAGAGAGATCATTCGTATGGATGGCCGAATACGAAGAAATGCAGGAGTAAGTCTAAGCGAGAAAGTGACTGTTTCCAGAGCTAATGAAGAGCCAGCGAAGAATGTTACACTAGCACCAACATCGGTGCCAATTAGACCAGAACCTCGGTTTGAAGAATTTGTGAAGAGAAAACTCCTCAATTGTCCCGTGACAACTCAAGATACTGTATTCATACCCATTCTTGGACGAGCGATACCTTTCAAGGTCACTTCAATCAAACCAGCAGGAACTGTAGTTGTTCAACATTCGACCATTCTGGCTATTGCAGAAAAGCCAACTGGGGATGTTGTTGGTACCGCACAAGTCACTTACGAGGAAATCGGAGGACTGTCTGACGAAATTCAAAGGATTCGGGAGATGGTTGAACTCCCAATGAAACATCCAGAGATTTTCAAGAGACTGGGAATCGACCCACCACGAGGACTCATCCTTCATGGACCTCCGGGAACAGGAAAGACATTACTTGCAAAGGCTGTTGCCAGTGAGTCGGAAGCGAACTTCGTTCATATCAACGGTCCCGAAATCATGTCCAAATTCTATGGTGAGTCAGAACAGAAACTGCGTAAAATATTCGAAGAAGCTGAAGAGAATGCACCAAGTATCATCTTCATCGATGAGTTGGATGCAATTGCACCCAAGAGAGAGGATGTACAAGGCGAGGTTGAACGACGTGTTGTCGCACAACTTTTAGCTACGATGGATGGACTCAAGGTACGTGGACAGGTGGTTGTGATAGGTGCAACCAATCGTGTGAATGCCCTTGATCCTGCGCTTAGGCGACCAGGCAGGTTTGACAGAGAGATTGAGATAGGTGTTCCAGATGAAACAGGAAGACTTGAGGTGCTTCTCATTCACTCAAGAGGAATGCCATTGACCACAGAGGGCGAGGGAACAGTGAACTTGCAAAATCTAGCGAAGATTACCCATGGATTTGTAGGTGCGGATCTAAATGCATTATGTAGAGAAGCTGCGATGAAAGCTCTCAGAAGATACCTTCCCAAGATCGACCTAGAGGCTGAAGAGATACCGCAAGATGTCTTGGAAAAGCTCGAGGTTTACAATAGCGATTTCCTTGAGGCTCTGAAGGAAATTCAACCATCTGCTGTGAGGGAAGTCTTCATTGAAGTCCCAGATGTGAAATGGAGCGACATCGGAGGACTGGATACTGCAAAACAGGAGTTGAAAGAGGTGGTGGAATGGCCTCTGAAGAATCCTGAGTCATTTAAGCGACTTGGTATCACTCCACCAAAAGGAGTTCTAGTCTTTGGACCACCAGGTTGTGGAAAGACACTTCTTGCTCGCGCTGTAGCAACAGAGAGTGAGGCGAACTTCATAAGTGTGAAAGGTCCTGAGCTCATTTCAAAATGGGTCGGAGAGAGTGAGAAGGCAATTCGTGAAGTCTTCAGAAAGGCAAGAACTGCTGCTCCAGCTATAATCTTCTTTGACGAGATTGATGCCTTAGCCCCTACAAGAGGTGCTGGAGGAGATGGACCTGGGGCAGTGCACAACCAGCGAGTGATCAGTCAGCTTCTAACAGAAATGGATGGTTTAGAATCGATGAAAGATATTGTTGTCATTGCTGCTACGAACCGTCCTGAATTAATTGACAAGGCGCTTCTAAGAACTGGTAGATTCGACCGATTTGTGTATGTGGATGCACCTGATGCTGCAAGCAGAAAAGCAATTTTCGAGATATACACAGTTGAGATGCCCATTGCAGATGGGGTCAAGGACAAGATAGAGAAGCTCGTAGAAATGACTGAGCATTATACTGGCGGAGACATAGAAGCAATCTGTAGAGAAGCTGGCATGAGAGCAATGCGAGAAACTCAGAAGGAAGGCTTCTCTTGGGATGACTTCAAAGGTGTCACATGGGAGAATTTTGAAGACGCAGTAGCTGCAGTGCATTCATCGGTTACAAAGGAAATGCTCGAACGCTATAGAAAGATGGATCAGACTTTACGACGGGCTACAGAAGTAGACTCCGCCACTCATTCAATGTTTGCATAAAAGGTGTGAAAATAATGGCTCCATGGAACGCAATGCCTATGACGAACTTGGTTGTTTCAATTGTGAAAAAAAGACGAGGAGTCATATTGGATGACGAACTTGTTAGAGCTCTGAAGAAGGAGTTGGGAACAGAGCCAAGCGAGGCGGAACTAAACGCGGCTCTTTTACAATTAGAGATAAACGGCCTAGTTCATGTCAGTCAAATAACAAAGACAAAACGCCGAATAGAGGTCATCACCGAAACTGATGCATTTCTCGCTGTAGACGAGGACTAACCTAAGGTGCATTCCCAATGAAAGGAAAAAGAGTCCTTGCAGCGGGAAAGTTTGACATTCTTCATCTTGGGCATATCTCCTATCTACAACAAGCGAGAGAATTAGCAGGAGATGATGGAGAATTAGTGGTGGTCATCGCACTCGACAAGACAATTCTTAGAGAGCGTGGTGCTCCACCTGTGTTTCCACAAGAACAAAGACGGAAGCTTGTAGAATCATTGATGGTTGTCGATAGAGCTGTAATGGGTCTGGATACCGATGACCATACTAAAATCATTACAGAGATTAAACCTGACATCGTTGCTTTAGGATATGATCAATATACTGATACAGCTGCCCTAGAAGCACACTTTGCAAATGAGGGGCTTAAGACGAAGATTGTCAGGTTGGAAAAACGTGAGGCGGATGGTCTCTGTTCATCGACACTAATCAGAAAACGGATAATTGATTTTTACAAAGAGAATGGAACCCCTCGTTAAGCTATCAGATGATGAGCTCCCCTCGACCTTCTGCTTCGCGAATTATCTTGAATTTCCGCTCTCTACGATCAAACTCCCATTTCCAAAGTCCATATGTCAGTACTGCTAGAATGAAAATGAGGCCTACGCCAAGAATGGTACCCTGTCCTTGTGGAAAATGTTCAAGGAAGTCTGGTAATGGATATGAGATGAAATAATTCCAATTACAAAACAGGCCAATTAGATAGATGAAACCGACAACTGTCAATTGCTTCATGTACCCTACTGCGTGGTCATCATCATCAAAGAGCAACACAACTGGTGCTAACCAGTAAAGATACCATGGCATTATCCAACGAAATATGAAGAGTATAGCAGGCAATAGATAGAGGTAGAATGGCTTTAGTACAAGGATCTTCATCCGAAGAGATTTCCCTTCGAATTCTTTCTTTGATGGCAAATATAGTCTAACTGTGAGTAATATGAAAAATGCATAGAGAATCAATGGAATAGCTGCTGGAGGCCACCAGTAATATGTTGTCGTAGCTGGAGGGGAAATTCCAAAATCCGGTGTACCCCATATTAATCCTGGGAACATTGGATTCACGATGTAAGTACTATAGCTTGTCGTGTTAAGAAAGTGAGAAATGAGCGACTCAAAACTGGCACCAAAGAAAGATGGAAGCACAGACATTGTCATTGATACGAAGAACCAAATTGATGATGCAGGATTGATCAGGAAAAACAGAGGGAAAATTACCACGGAGTAGATTTTTGTCTGGACACTCAGACCTAAAGCAAACATCGCTTTGCCGTGCTGTTTCTCT
The DNA here is from genome assembly GCA_048882305.1 of Candidatus Thorarchaeota archaeon. Classification (GTDB taxonomy): domain Archaea; phylum Asgardarchaeota; class Thorarchaeia; order Thorarchaeales; family Thorarchaeaceae; genus SMTZ1-45. Next base: position 4,346 of record JBHLRT010000024.1, on the reverse strand, counting down.
TGCCAGAGGACAAGTGACATCAACATCAAGCAGTCAACAAGTGGTTCCAGCTTGCCACCGCCCGAGGACATAACAAGTCCATAGACAAAATAACCAGCGAAGAAGGCTCGAGCCCATTGTCGTGTTTGGAGTTTATCTTTTAGAAGAATGGCAATCAAGACTAGATTCAAATTGAAGACAAGAGCGAGTAAGAAGTTAATCCATAAAGGCTGTAACCCTCCTTGCCCTGGAAACAGCCAAGTAGCAACTGCAAAGAATATCAGCCCAAAGACCGGATACTCGTAAGCGATTCCCCCTAAGTAATCAGGTAACACATGGTTGCCATCATTGTATGGGTATCCATAATCGTCCTCCATCTTCTGGGCGAGGGCAGTATCATTCATAGTATAGACCCCAAACCCGTAGATCCAGAAGGCTTCACCGTACATCTCATTTCTGTTCCGGTCTCGCTCGATAACTAGAACGTTAGCAATGGGGATAGCGATTAGTGATATGGCAAGAGTGAGCACTAGGTACTTACGATACCTATAGATATGCAGACTAATCGCGGATAGCATTTTGCGCTCAACCGACAGTTCTGGCAAAAGCTGAGATAATAACCTTGCTGTTACAAAGTAGCGAAATTGCAGCTATGCGAGGTATGTTGGACAGGGCCAATTGTCACACTTTAAGCAGTTTGTGCACTTATCTTCATCCACTGTTATTTTTCCGTGGTTTAGAGATAACGCACCATGGTCACATTGAGGAACACATGAACCACATTCCTGACAGAATATTGCTCTTCTCATTGCTCGTTCCATTTTATTCGTTAGTCGCTCCACAGTCTTCTCGTCTTTTCCTCGAACAACCACTGACCCTGAGCTGAAGAGAGAAATACTGTTCTCACCTGCTGTTGTTCGCAATGCGCCCATTTCCTCAGATATTCTTGTTTTTCCAAAGATAGGAAATACCTTGGAAACTCTGTTCAAATCAATACCTGAGGAGAATGCTCCCTCTAGACTAAAGCCCGATTTTGTACAAGGAGCAATCCCTTTTGTCACCTTAAGCTCGAGTGCTTCTCCGGGACTAGACCGATCAGGCTCAATATCCAAACCAAGTTTGTTGACTAACTCCATCTGCCCCCTAGGTAGTTTCTTCCATCTCCAGAACCCCATCTCAATCCATTCATCAGGAAATCCATATTTGTCAGCCCACTCGTGCATTTTTGATTTCCATTTTTCATAATATTCAGGATGAGTGTTACGCAGACTCTCCAACTCAGCTAAAGGAGATGAGGGACATAGGTAACAGCCCATTCGATGATATCCCGCATTATAGAGCGGATTGAAAGGTGCGTTCTCATAGAAAATGAATAACCAGACTTCAAGGGCATTCCAATTTTGGATTGGATTTGCTGATAACTGTCCGGGAACCCATGGATTTTCAGTCACTCGCGGTTCAATCGAACGCTGAAATGATTCCAGCTTTCGTTGTCCCATGAAACTTAATGTTTCACCACCCATCGCATCAGCAATTGATGTTGCTGCAGGGCCTAGCTTAAGGACCTTGCAGCACCATCGAAAGTCACGAGCAGGTGGTCCGAAAACATCAACCGATTCCCAAAATTGGTCACCAGCATTCTGACCTATAATTGAAACCCTACGTGTATTTGCAAATTCTCTAATATACTGAATAGTTTCTGGGAGTTCAATTCCAGTGTCCATAAAGAAGATTGGTGGACTGGATTCTATTGCCTTCTCCACAACTAAATAGGTCGCAAGTGAGTCCTTTCCGCCACTAAAGCCAACAACAATTGGGAGTTCATTTCTAGCAGCTGTTCTTTTCACAAATGAAATTGCTTCTTCTTCGATATTGGACAAATCATTAGAATTCGCACGAACAGCATTATCCCAAGTCGATGTCTTTGGATTAAGTGAAGGAGGTTTTGGATCTTCTACCGACCGGATTTTAACTGCAAATCCTTTCTTTTCCGTTGCCATTTTCTTTCCGGTCATTCGAGATATACCGGAACCCACAACCACTCCGTCTGAATTGATTAACCAGACCTCATCATCTACTTGGATATCAGAATCGCATCCCGCTATCCCTGGGACCATTAGATTGGCTCCATCTTTCAGGTATTTCAAAACGCCATCGTGCAATGAAATCCACTTTTGCTTACTCACTGCGCCGATTCTGCGAGCCCCCTCCAGCGACAGTAGGAAGGTATAGCTTTGTTTTGGTATGTCAAATCTCAATCGACCAATAATGTGACCATCAACAATGACCTCGTACATAGCATCCAGTGATGACACTTTATTCATCACTATGGTCTTCTCAGAAGTGAGTATCTTTGCTCCAATGTCATCACCAAATTGAGTATCGATAGCCTGTTTTGCTCTTGAAAGATGGCCTTCCATAGCTGGAAACGGGTCCCCAGGAGGGGATATTTTGACTTCCCGTGAGATTGTCCCACAAGTACTGCATTTGGTGTGTGCTATCCTCGGAACATTACATTCATCACACCAGAAGAAACGGATCTTTGCAAGATATGGAGCGTGCCCTCTACGAAATTTCCTACTCCTTTTGGTTCCTTTAGGCAGTTGGGTCCATCTCCATATATTCTAATGGAGCTAGTCAGGATGGCTATTTCAAGAAACCGGAAGGTCCAACTTCTTCAGAGTGTCTTTGGTGGGTCTTCCATCCTTATCCCAGCCTCTGAGTTTGTAGTATTCTTTCATCATCTCTTCAAGATGTACGACCCTTTTTCTTGATCCTCCCTCAGGAAGTGGTTTGAAGAACCTTGGAGGGAGTGTATCGTCTTTTGCTGTGAAGCCTTCGCGTAAGTTGAAAAGTCGTTCGAGATTATAGATTCTTTCACCTAAATGGAGTAATTCCCGACCACTGAGTTCAATCCCCGTTCCAGCAGATAGCATCTCTGCATAATCATCAACAGTCCAAGCAAAGTTTGTGAAACGACAGACAACCATACAATCCATTGCTGCAGACAAGTCTTGGTAGAGTATAACGAGGTCAGCTTTTCCATCAGGTCGGTCCCGATCAACAAGAACTGGGGAACCTAAGACCTCAGGACCAATTAAGTATGAGCGAAGGTGACAGCCCCCTCGATTTGATGTAGCATACCCAAGAGCATGACCCTGAGCACCTCGTGGGTCATATGCAGGAAGTTCGAGACCCTTGACCTGCATCGCGAGCTCTGGAGCGCCATATCTTTCAGCAAACCTTCTTGAGCCTTCACTCATTTCCGCTCCAAGTCCTCGCATATGAGCAATATCATCAATGAGTTCGAGAATACCATCTGTGTCACCAAATTTCAGTGGTGCATCAAGTTTACCTTTCTCTACAAGTTCCATTGCCGCTCCAATTGTAGATCCAGTAGATATTGTATCTAGACCAAGATGGTTACATCTATCGTTAGCGATAGCAATCCACTCCAAGTCATTAATTCCACACTCTGGACCAAGAGCCCACAGTGACTCGTATTCAGGACCACCGATTTTCTCGCCCTTAATCAAACTGACACGACCACAACCTATGGGACAGCCATGACAATGATAGGTACCTGCTGAGAATCGTTCAAGGAGCTTCTCTCCAGATACTCCTTCTGCATCATTGAATGTGCCTTCCTGGAAATTATGTGTCGGTAACATTCCCAGCTCATTGGCTACGCTTACAAGTACAGGGGTTCCATAGATTGGTAGTGACTTGTTGGTGACTGCATTCTTTTTGATCAGTCTACGTGATCGCTCAACAGCAGCATTGAGTCGTTCCTCGTCATGAATTCCGACCTCATTCGTACCCTTAGCAACAATAGCTTTGAGGTTCTTTGACCCCATAACAGCCCCAACACCACCACGACCAGCTGCTCTATGTTTGTCAGTCATAATGGCAGCCATCAATCCAAGGTTTTCACCTGCTGGACCTATGCAAGCGACTTGGGCTTTTGGATCAGTTTCTTCCAATAATTGGTCGGTTGTATCAAAAACGTCCTTGCCCCAGACTTCAGACGCGTCTCTTATTTCAACATCATTATCATTGATCCAGAGATAGACAGGTGAATCTGATTTGCCATAAAATACAACAGCAGCAAATCCAGCTCGTCTTAACTGCGCTCCAAAGTATCCTCCAGCATGTGAGTCAAATATTGTACCAGTTGTCGGAGACTTTGTGACAACGACAAACCTCCCTGCGGTTGGAATTCGTGTGGCGGTTGAAGGACCAACAGCAAACACAAGCAGATTATCAGGAGATAAGGCATCAGTTCCCGGAGCAAGATGATCATATACACATATCTTCAAGCAATGGCAAATCTGCAGAGGTGGCTTGTCTGAAACTAATCATGATAT
>JBHLRT010000023.1:3259-10527 GCA_048882305.1 Candidatus Thorarchaeota archaeon | reverse complement strand
GATTTTGAACCAAACGAGGTAATCCATGAACTCAGAGTACAAGCAGTAGAGTCTGGCGTAGGACCAATGCCTGCTCACAAGAAGTATATTGATCTTGTTAAGAGAAACAACAATCCATATGGCGAACCAGTTGAGAAGCGCGCTGCTTGGCTGACTGATGATATTGAGATAGATGAGAATTCTAGTACTCTTTATTTTGTTGGATGTACCGCTTCTCTCAGGAGAGAAGAGATAGCCCTCAGTACCGCGGCAATCTTGAATGCAGCAAAAGAACCTTTCAGAATTCTTGGTTCTGATGAAATGTGCTGTGGTAGTCCAGTCTATCGAGTCGGAGACCGGAAGAGTGCCATTGAAATTATGATAAACAATGTAGCTCATTTCACTGAGCTGGGAATAAAACGGATTGTCACCTCTTGCGCAGGTTGCTTCAATATGCTCAAGACCGAGTACCCACGATATGTGGATCATGAATTCGAGGTCATCCATACATCACAACTAATTGACGAATTCCTCAGAGAAGGTAGGTTAAAGCCAACAATAGAGGTTCCTCTCAAGGTCACCTATCACGATCCTTGTCATCTCGGTCGAATGTCTGAACCATACGAGCCTTATGAAGGTGAGAAAGTCGAGCTTCTATCACAGGTGTACATTTGGGATCCTCCTAAGCCAATGAGGCAAGGAACTAATGGAGTATATGACGCGCCTCGAAATGTACTGAAACAAATCCCTGGAGTACAACTCATCGAAATGGAACGAATCCGTGAATACTCTTACTGCTGTGGGGCAGGCGCGGGTTGCAAATCTGCATATCCTGATTTTGCCCTCTTTGCATCGGGCGAACGCGTAGCTGAAGCTGAATCGACTGGAGCAGACACACTTGTTTCAGCTTGTCCTTTCTGCAAAACGAATCTACAGGATGCATTGAATTCAAAAGGTAATCCACTAGATTTTCTCGACCTTACACAAGTCGTGCTGAGGAGTCTGGAGGGAGGTGAGTAGATGTTAGAAGAGCATGTCTACATGAAGCTGAGTGATGTTGTCGGCGGACAGTTCATCACACAGACTCCAGCAATATTGGATACCTATGCATTTCAGTGGAGTTATGAGATTGAGAGTGTACAGAGGGGTGAAGAACCGTCACGCTTCGGGATTCGACCGGCTGCAGTAGTTCTTCCATCTACGACTGAGGAAGTTCAGGCGATTGTCAAAATCTGCAATGAGCATGATATCAAGTTCAAACCGTTCAGTACAGGTATGGGACCTTGGGCAGGTGTGTCTCATCCTCGATCAATCCAGATTGATCTTCGCAGAATGAACAAGATCATTGAGATTGACGAGAAGAACCTGTATGCTGTAATTGAACCATATGTTACGAATGCTGAACTGCAGTCAGAACTTTTCAAATATGGTCTCATGCATCATGCACAAGGAGCAGGTCCACAAACATCTCCCCTCGCAAGTCATACCTCTTTTGTTGGACCTGGATTCACTTCGCCCTATACAGGGTTTAGCGGACGTAATCTTCTCGGTGCTGAGTGGGTATTACCAAATGGAGAGCTACTTAGAGTTGGTTCCTATGAACATACTGGAAAGTGGTTCAGTGGTGATGGTCCTGGATTCAGCATGCGTGGAGTGATACGGGGTTGGATGGGTGCCTATGGCGGTCTGGGAGTTTTCACAAAGGCTGCCATCAAGCTCTATTCATGGCCTGCTCCAAAGGATTTCAAATGGGAGATTAGCGGAACGGTTCCTCATTATGATTGGAAAGTTCCACAATACTGGAAGATGTATGTTCTAAACTTCCCTGAATGGGAGCAATTTGAACCCGCATTTTACGAGGTGAACGACCATGATGCTGTAATGATGGCCACATGCTCTTCTGCAGAAGGACTTGCAGGTCTCTTTACAGACACGAAGATGGAGGCAATTGAGGCCATCTTTGGAGGCGTTCTCCTTCATGCCAAGCGGTTCTTTATTGTCCTAGTGACCGCGCACACTGAACGAGAGTTCAACTACAGAACCAAGCTCCTCAAAGCGATAATGGAGAAACATGGAGGAACTGACCTAATTGAGGACGGTGTGATTGCTCCAAGAAACTCTCATTATGCAGAGTCAGTCAGGAACATGCTTGGAGGTCATGCTTTTCGTTTCTCAAACTGTTTCCAAAGCACGCATGGTGGGATGGACACTATCGCACTAGCAGTCAAAATTGCAGAAACAAACCAACCTGTCAAGTTCAAGTACATTGAGAAAGGCGTCATCGGTGATGACCGAGGAGAGGGAGTTTGGACTACAGCTTATGAAGGCGGCCATACTGCTCATCTTGAAGTTCCCACAGTCTATAACGCGGCTTCTAAAGACTCATGCAAAGGCTATGCGGAGTATCAAGACGAATGTAATGAGCTTGACCTTCAGAATGCACTAGGAATGCCATTTTTCATCGTTGGTGACAAGGTACATGACTACTATGGACCTCGAACCATGGACTATCCAAAATGGCTACGAAAGATCAAAGCAACATTTGATCCAAACGGAGTAGGTGATTCAAGTCACTACATATCTGCAGATTCAAAGGAGAAATGAAACATGGATGAACAAGCAAACCCTGTTGTAAAAGAGGGATGGACTGGGCCAGGACGACGAGATGGGACAATACTTCCTATCAAACATGAGGATAATGCGCTACATATTGAGGTTGGAGCAAAGAACCAGTTTGAATGGTGGTACTTTGATGCCCATCTAGAAGGCGGTTACACTCTAGTGGCATTCTTTTATGCATCGTATCCAAACCCCGGACTAGACCTAGGTAAGATTGCAGTAGAATTAACTCTTCTGAGACCGGATGGTCGCAAGACTCAGAAGGTCATCAAGTACAAGAAATCTCAATTCTATGCATCAAGAGAGGAACCTCATGTCACAATTGGAAATAACACCTTGGAAGTAGAAATGACAGATGATGGTCTTCCAGTTTACAAGATTTTCCTTGAAGATGAAGATCTTATGTTCGACCTGACCTACAAAGCACAAGTAAAAGGTTGGCAACCTGGAAATGGATATTCTCATTTTGCGGACCTGGGTTATTTTGCATGGATTGTCCCGTTACCCAAGGCCTCAGTGGAGGGGAGTATAAGGGATGGCACAAAAACAATGTCCGTCAAAGGTGTAGGATATCATGATCACAATTGGCTCAACTTTTCTTTCCAGAGCATAATAGACTACTGGATGTGGGGCCGGGTCTATTCCAAGAATTTCTCGGTAGCATATGCCTTCATTCAATGTAATGAAAAAGTAAACCGACATCAGGTTAAGGTGCTCTTGCTTGCAAAGGGGACTGAACCAATCCTTAGTTCTGGCGATTTTGATTTCATCAAAGAGGATTTTGAGTTCAATCCTCGAGCAAAACATAGTTTTCCCCACAGGATAACCATGCAAATACCGGACGAGATGAAGGTTGATTTGGATGTTGATAAGGTTCTCGAAGCTGAAGACATGTTGGACAACTTCAATCCAATCCTTCGTGCTCTTGCAAAATACATTCTCAGACTTCAGCCTGGCTATTTTCGATTACTATCGAATTTTGAGATTCAGGTAAATCATAACGGTCAAGAGTACAAGGAGAACGGTTCAACGTTACACGAGATCGTTTTGTTCAAATCCGCAGAGTAATTAATCAAATTCGTCAGGTGATGCGTGAGGTTCTGATTCAATCTCAACTTCACATAGTCTATCAATTTGCGCTTCCAGATTATCCAGAACCTCACAAGTCCCTGACTCCAGAATTTCTTCTACAGTTTCTCTCATCGTGCTGCTAATCATGAGGTATTGAGCGAGTTGTCCTTCGCTCTGCAACTTAGTCAGGTCATCGACACCTCTCTCAATTCTTGATGCTAGTTCCCAGTAGGGCTTGGTAGCACTTCTGGGCATTCCAAAAAACATGTTCATTCGAAAGATGATGTCAAGGAGAACACCAAGGACCTTGTTGTTCGATTCATGCTCAAATGGAATTTTCTTTCGTATTGTTCTATCTCTGACTCCAAGCTCCCTGCAGATTCGATGTCCTTGCACCATTACTTTTACAGGGAGCCTCTTATAGATAGGTTGACCATAGGTGTTATTGTTCGCATATACTCTTTCTATTGTATTGTAGCTCTTAGGGAATCTTCTGCTTATCACTCGCATGAAATGCTCCTTTTGTCGTCCAGGTTTTAGTGTCATTCCTCCAAACTGAATAAACTCACCTTTTGCAGCTTTTGCTGCTTTCACTAGCTCAGTCATGTTATCGATGTTATCACCTATAGCAGGGATTATCGGGGTTGCCATCACGCCTCCAAAGAGTCCCGCTTTTCTTATTTCTTTCAATGCGGCAAATCTCTCTGAACTCGTTGATGCATTTGGTTCGAACACTTTCTGAAGCTCATCATCTGCACATGTGATTGTGAACACGACGTTTGCAAAAGCTCGTTCATGAATTTCTCTAAGCAGATCTAGATACTCAACAACAAGATTTGATTTGGTAAGAATGAAAACCGGCATTCCATAATCAAGTAGGGTTTCAAGAATTCGATATGTTACCTTATGTGTTCTTTCGGCTTGTTGAAATCCATCGCTGACTCCTCCGCAAGCACCAATCACCAACTTTCTGGGAACTTTTTCTGCAATCCTTTTTGCATCTTCATCATCAAGAAATGACCACAATGTTTCGGTTTCTAGTTCAGTTCGAGAAGTGAACCCGAGTTTCTTCAACTCCTTGCGCAGGACATCTGATGCATTCTCTTTGATTCTAACGTGGGAATAGAAATTGTCAACATGGTAGTATTCTGAATTTCCATCGCAGTAGACACATCCATGCTCGCAACCTCTGTAAGCATTTAGACTCCTGTTCATATGGAACCAACTATCGGCTACATGGGGTTTCGATAATAGCGACCTTGCTTTAACGCATTCATAGCGCATAATTGTTCACAACTTTTGATGAATCACACGAATCTGTCCAATAGACTCTTACAAAGTGACTACAGATTTCCTTATTGTATTTACCAATATCAGCATTCCAAGATTATTAAAAATCGGATGAAGACTAGCTCACATTTACTTATGTAGACCTGTGTAGAGAATTTGGTTAACAGGTGTCTCATTTGACAGATGAGAAAGGCGAATCATCATGGCTACACAAAGTTATGGAGGTGGTTAGTGATGGATTCGTAGTCATCCAAGATGAAGACATTGTGTTGACAAATCGTGCATTTACTGATATGTTAGGGTTCGAAAAGGATGACCTTCTTGACACTGCTTTTGAAGATCTTATCGACCCAATGTCAAGAAGAAGAGATCAAGATATGATTAAAGCCCTAGTTGAAGGCGAAAATGCAACACGGTTTATGACTCGTCTTGTAGCTAAGGACAAGAATGTACTCCATGTAGATATAACTCCCACAGAGATTAGACTAGAGGGAGACCCCGCGATCATCGCAATTGTACGAAACATCACATCCCAAATGGAACTTGAGGCCGCCGTGACTGAACTCGAGAATCGATTTGCGACTCTATACGATATGTCTCCTGTTGCTTATCTTACTTTGAATCGGGATGGAAATATAGAGCAAGTCAATGCAGCAGCTGAGGACTTACTTGCAAGTGACGCTGAGAAACTGATTGGACGGTCTCTCTCAGAGTTCCTTCCTGACCCTGAACCTCTCTATGATCCCGGTGTTGACATCGTCAGAGAAGCACTAAGAGGGAAGAGCATCAACGGACTTGAAATCCAGATGAAACGCGGCGATAGTAAGATTATCTGGGTGAATATATCTTCAAGTCCTCTCTCCTCAGGAACGGACAAAGTAAACGAAATTGGTCTTACGGCCTTTGATGTAACTACGCGACGAGGAGTTGAACAAAGGCTACGACAAGAGAGTCAGAGAGCTAACTTGTACATGGAAGTTATGAGTAGCGACCTCAATATGACAAACCAAAATGTTCTGTTTGCTTTGGAAGACCTCAGTATATCGATGGATCTTCCTAAGCGACTTCAAGGTCTCATCAACGAAACATCTTGGAGTGTTCGAAGCTCAGGTCGAATGATTGCGAATATGGGTGTTTTAATATCACTAGGTCAAGCGCCCCCTGACAAAGTAGAAACTCGCTTGCAGCCACATTTCAATAAAGCCATCAGAGAAGCAACTCGTGATTTTTCGTGGAAAACTATTAACGTTAAATCAAACATCGCTAAGCATTCATTAGATGTTGTGGGTCATGCGTTCTTGTGGTATATATTCTTCAATATAATCCATTATTCAGCGAGCGAAGATTCCAGCACCACAGTTAACCTTGAAATCAATGCAGCACTTACTGAGGACGGCGATATGGTTCGCATTGAGTTCCTGGATAATGGCCCTGGAATTCCTGATGAATATAAAGACCAGATCTTTCGACGGTCTGGAAAACCTGAAGAACAAATGGCTGGGAAAGGTCTTGGTCTTACTGTTGTTGATAGGTATATTGAGCATCTTGGAGGAAGAGTATGGGTAGAAGATCGAGTTCCTTCAAAACCTTCCAAAGGTAGCAAATTTGTTGTTTTATTGCCTGCATGGAAAGAAGAACTCAAGATACCGCCTATCACATTTTACAAGTCTGAACATTGTGTGTTTTGTGGCCCAGTTCTCGAGTCACTAACTACAATCTTGACAGAGATGAACATTAGTCCTTCAAATATCAATCTCATTAATGTTGATGACCCCCAATCAGGGGTGAGTGAGAATGAGCTGCCAGCGTTGCCAACCATTCATATGGGTGGAAAGCAATTGGCAGGTTTCGTTTCTGAGGATGATTTGAGGGTAGAAATTACCTCCATGCTTTTGATGTCAGGATAAGTATTTACAATAACCTCTGTATATACCACTTACGAGTAGGGTGATTAAGATGCAGTTCATTATTCGACCAATCGGACATGTAGAAAAAACCGACGATGGCAATTATTTGGTCATTAATCCTGAAATATGGGCTGCCACTAAACATGTCGGACTATTCTCGCATCTAATTGTGCTATGGTGGATTCATGAACGGGATACAAAAGAAGATCGAAGTAAACTGGTTTCTTTTCCGCCACGTAATAAAGGCGATGAAGCATCGGGTGCATTCTCATGTAGGTCTCCCGCAAGACCTAATCCAATTGGTCATACTATTGTGAAATTGCTTGATATTGAAGAATCTGAAAAGGATTGGCTTTCAAACCCTGAATTTGTTTTAAAATCTATTGATGATTGTAATATTAA
>JBHLRT010000023.1:0-3249 GCA_048882305.1 Candidatus Thorarchaeota archaeon | reverse complement strand
GCCCCCTGGTTTGAGAAATTGGAATCCCGGTATACTTCATAGAATCTATGTTCCTTTCATATAGAGCTCAAGCAGATCATTCATGAACTCTGAACTTCTATGAAGGATTATCATAGGGTCTCTAACAATAAACGCAAACCTGTATGTGATTGCGGCAGTTGGTTTTTTCCAGACAAAGTATGTTGGACGTGTGATGAATTCCGATTCCCATCTGTCACACACTGAATCGAAATGTGATTGCATTGCCATATGATCATAACTCATGTGGATCGTTACGTCGAATGTGTAGCGATACGCATCCTCATCATCATCCACCAACTCCCTCAATCTATCAAGCGCCTTGTCTACTCTCCTGATATATGTACGAGCACGACCTTCCTCTTCTGCTTCGATTACATCCTCCTCAGTTGCCTTGATGAGCTCATCGAGATCAACTCGATAGTTTGTAACTTCACTATTGACCACTTTGCTATTAGGGACTAGTTGAACTGTTTCATCCGATAGCAAGATACGAGTATAGTTGAGAGTGACCTCTCTTACCACCCCTTCTACACTACCGATGCAAACAAAATCACCCACCTGGAATGGGCGCGCTGCAAGCACATAGAGTCCGCTTACAATATTTCCAAGTGCCTGCGAAAACGCCAAGCCTAGCGCTGTACCGAATATCGCACTGAGTGATAATATAGTAGCGACATTTGTTTCAAATGCACTCACAACAATAACAACAGCTGCTATGAAGAACAAGAGTCTAAGAACCATCACGATTCCTGTTGCGGCCTCAGGACCCATTCCAATAGCTTTCAGCGAACTCTTTGTGAGTCTTGTTACTAGAACATAAATCCCCATCAGAACAATAAGCCCGATGATAAGCATTGCATATGGTAAGATTTGTTGCCAATAGAATTGAATCGTACCTATAGGATCCACGAAGAAATTTGGGGCAGTTGTTGGGGTTTGCATAGCTGCTCAGCACCTAATTGAAGCTAGGGTCTATTTGAATGATATCCCCATTCTACAGTACATTTGCTCGATTCTGCGTATTATTAATAGGGAATTGAGTTAGTATTGAAATGGAGATGAACGAAGCCATCAGTAGGTTGAGACCGAAAGCATCTTTTCTCTTTAAGATGGCAGTTGTTCTTTTATTTCCCTTAGGCGGGAACATCAGGAGCTCGCACCTAGACTGGGTTTCAATTCTCCTATCTGTAGGCATTCCAGATATTTCACTTAATGCATTCCCTACCATCCTGGTTGGTATAGTAATTCTTCTCCCAGGGGTGATTTTTGAAAGACAAATTAAGAACAGACCAGTCTCAACAAGAGTACGTGGTAGAGCTGTGTTAGCATGTTTTCTAAGTTGGATAATTAGTATTATACTGCAATTTCGTGGCTTGATTTTTAATTCAACTGCGATTATCTATGTAACATTTTCGACCCCGATTCTAACAATTGCATTCTTCATAGTCCTCCCACTCATCATGCGTGAAACGATGATGCGAAATTTATCATCTGAACATCTTAGTCTGAATTACGGTTTCATTGCCTCTTCTATTCGAAAGCGATTTAGACGAGAAAGAATCCTGTCTGGTCTTCTATGGGCTGGACTAATATTCGGCCCATTCATGATCTACTATGTGTTCTACTGGTGGTCCCCTACCATCCTTTTAGATTCACTTTTCTTCAGATACGACTTGTTTAGCGGGTCATACCTCTTCCTAGATATCACTCTTCTTCAGTATGTAGATATTCAATTTGTAGGACTTGACACACTTACTTTACCCGTTTTTTCACTATTATCATCTGTACGGATTCTCTTTGTACGAGATATATTCAGATTCCAGAGAAGTATTATCAAGAAATCGCGACTTGTTTCAGTGGCAATCTTGGGTGAATTACTTCCTTCAGCAATTCTTACGTTATTTTCATTGATGACAACTCCACTCGGTAGTGGACCAATGTTCTTCCCGCTACCTATCTTACCAGTCATTGGCTTTGTATTCATCAGATTGAATAAGTTAGTCCCTATCAAGGAAGAACTCTGGCCAGACTATGGATCAAAAATGTGGTATGAGAAAGATCATCCATCCTATTCCCCAGAACCAAAAGAAGATACAATTACAGTGCCTATGACCTACCTACTTGTTTCACAAGTTCGGAAACGCCTTAGAGAATAGATTATTGATCACTCGGAATCAAATACCAATGTCTTGATTACCACAGGAACAACAACATCCTCAATTATTGGTTCTCCAATATCAACAAAATCTCCTTCCTTTAATCGTATCTCATCAATGGAGAGTAATTCATTCTTGATTCCGGTTTCTCTTTTCATCACGTTCCCAACACTATTGCCAATATCCGCATCGAAACACATGAAAATTGGAGTTTGGGTTTTGAGTGAGTTTGGTAGCGCGCTTACAACACCTAATGCAAATTCCTTCAGGTTTTCGTACGATGGTCTTACAGAATTATTAAACGCAAGTATCAGTGGATCAATACCCTCCACCAAGTCAAATCTTGTGAGGGCTTTTCCTATTGCAGTTTTCACATCTAATGAGGATGGCTTCCTGGTCATAATATAGGGCTCTATTACTGGTAGATTTCGCAGGGGATATTTGAGTCCTGATGAAAGGAATGTTGTGGAACCACTCACTTGAAGACTAAAATTACCTGCACCAATTACTGTGGCCCTTATTCTGTGTTCAGGTCTTTCTACTCGAATTCTAATTTCCTCGGTCTTTTCCTGTATCGCCTTTGCCAAGAAAACTCCGAGATCATTGAATTCCTCTTCTTCACTATCATAGATATACTCCGCAACTCCACCTGAGAAGGTTATACAATCAATTCGCTCATTATAATCAAGCGGTGGTGCCATCATCAACATTGAAGTGACTTCTGAGAAGGGTTTTTGCAGGACACACTCAAGTAATGCATTAGAGAGTGCATCTGCCAGTTTCACCTTCTCCGCATCAGTTAGAATCTGTCCAATTTCCAAACTTAGACCAATGGCTTTAGCAACATTTCTACCAGTGTCCTCCAAGCGAACAATACGTTGGTTGTCATCAATTGCTACCAGTCTTCCCCCGACATTGATTGCAGTTGTGGCAACAACTCTTCCCTCTTTGCACACTGCAACATTGGATGAACCTCCTCCAATGTCAACATTCATGATTGTTTCACCAGTGTCAGCTGATTTGGTGACAGCTCCTGATCCATATGCTGCTAAGACACTTTCAAAATTAGGTC
>JBHLRT010000022.1:0-10556 GCA_048882305.1 Candidatus Thorarchaeota archaeon | reverse complement strand
AATAACATGGCTATGGACAATGTTGAAAGGGGGAATTCCGAACATGTCAGCTAGTCTATGGGCAAATTTCAAGAGGGCTTAGTACATGAAAGAAACACGATTCAGGAGGAATCATAGTTGAGGATGAAGCGCACCATCGCGATAATACTGGTAGTATCGATATTGATGCTAACCGGAGTAGGAAGTGTGCTTCATGGAGATTATGCAAATCAAAAAACTATCAGCATCCACCCTCTCCGTCAGACTGCTCTAGCTCAATATAATACGCATGCACCTATTGTCATAACCAGTAATGCAGATTTTGCGGCTAATGATGCGACTGGAGTTGGTACTCGATCAGATCCATATACCTTCAAAAACCTCAGAATTGTTGCCACTGAAACTTGTATTGAGGTTCGAGACACAACCGCATTTTTCGTAATTTCAAACTGCAAGCTTCAATCGGGAAGAGCAGATCCGGTGATATGGTTTCAAGATTTAGAGAATGGGATAGTAGAGAATAGTGATGTTTTTGGTGGGTCTAGTGGCCTCGAACTGAATCAGGTAATTGATTGTTCAGCTACTGGTAACTCATTTTATGGTGGATATAATGGAGTGTTGGTATTCAACTCTCAGAATAATACAATTATCGAAAATGAGATTCACAACAACCAAAGAGGAGTAATGCTGGATTGGTCCGATCACAGTTCTATTGTAAATAACTCAATATACTCGAACAGCGGGTACGGAATTGAGGTTGCATTCTATTCGTCAAACAACACAATCTATGGCAATTCCCTTGGTTGGAATCATGACGAAAACGCATTTGATGATGGTGAAGACAACAATTTTGATGATGGGGTAAGTATCGGAAACCTTTGGTCAGACTACAACTCTTCAGAAAGTTATCAGATTCCTGGTCTTGGAGGAGATATCGACGATTTTGCCAACATTCTTATCGATACAACGGCACCAGTGATTGTTCCTCAGTATGACACCGCTATTGATGTAGAGTCAACTGGGAACACTTTGACTTGGTTGGCTGGAGACCAATTTCCTGCATCGTATATTGTACAGGAGAATGATGCTATAGCTACTTCAGGAATTTGGAACGGAGAAGCGATAACAATTGATTTGGACCACCTTATTGTTGGTACTTATGCAATCACAATAATAATCCATGATGGAGCAGGTAACACAGCATCCGATGATGTTTTTGTTTCAGTGGTATCCTTCTTGTTGGGAGGTCTTGGGACGGAGCTTGTCATGTTAGCATCAGGAATCACAGTCGCGAGCTTCATAATCATTATCATTCTAATCAAGAAGTTGTCTTAGAAAACTTCGGTGTTTGCCGATTATTCTTGCGCGGAAAGTAACTCTATTAATAATAAAACCTATGTCTAAAGACGTATTTCCGTTCCGACTCGAAGTCGACCGATAAGAATTTGGATTTCAAAGCGTTCTCCTCACGTACACAAAACAGCTGGAGAGGTGTCGACTCTTGTGCTTGCACAGGCTCTCCAGCAAGACTCTCATATGCTGGAGATAGATGTTTTTCTTGTGGTTTTTTCATCCAATTTGTTGAAGCAAGAAGTTTATCTATAAACAATAAACCCAATATAGTATTCCACTTTAGCAGACTAAAGTTTACATAGCTCATTATTGGATGCGAGCGTCATGGATTCCACCACTGTATATCTACACAAAATCAAGACAGTCGTGCCTGAGAAGTTCTATACTCAAGAATTCGCTTTAGATTTCATTTTGAAGCTTGCAGGGGATTCTGAGAAGAAGAGGAAACTGTTGACTAAACTCTATAGAGGCACACAGATCAAGAAACGCCACACCGTCATTGATGATCATGATAAGGACCCGTCCGAGTACACATTCTACCCGAAGAATCCCACCTTGAAACCCGAACCATCTACAGCACAAAGAAACGATTTGTATATCAAAGAAGCCAAGCGACTTACCTTGAAGGCCGCAACTCAGTTATTCGAAGAAACACCTGAGTTCGACAGGGAAAAGATTTCTCATGTGATAACTGTAAGCTGCACAGGATTTGTAGCTCCGGGACTTGATTTCTTTTTGGCAAGAGATTTGGGTCTGAAACCGACTGTTCATCGATATAATATTGGTTTCATGGGTTGTCAAGGAGCATTTCCGGGGATGAAACTTGCTCGTGACATTTGTCTCGCAGACCCTAATGCTCGTGTTCTCCTTGTCAACGTAGAACTCTGTTCAGTTCACATTCAACAAAGAGAGGAAATGGACATTGTAGTTTCAAACGCGATTTTTGCCGATGGGATATCTGCAGCACTCATATCTGCTCACAAAGATGATGTCAAGGGAATAAAGTATCGAATGGACAATTTTGCCACCAGCTTTGCAGCAAATACTGAGAATGACATGGCTTGGAGAATTGGTGACAATGGTTTCTTGATGAAACTCTCTGTATATGTTCCACAGATTGTCAAGGATAATATCAAACCTCTCATGGATGGTCTTTTTGAGGAATCAGGAATCAAACAGGATGAGATTGATATCTGGGCGATTCATCCCGGAGGCAGGTCAATCTTGGAGCGAGCTGAGGAATCTCTTGGAATCACGAAAGAGGATCTTGACGCTTCATATCGAATCATGGAGGAATATGGGAACATGAGTTCTGCAACTATCATGTTTGTCTTGGAAGATATTCTGAAAGATCCCAAAAAGACAGGAAAAGTGTTCGCGGCAGCATTCGGCCCAGGTATAACTGTTGAAGTAGGCCTGATGGAGAAAATTGATTCGTAAAGAACAGTCATGTTCCTTCCGTATCACTAAATACATAAGCACCCCAAAGCGAGCCACGCTTGCATACTCTCCCAATGTAGGTGAGATTGATAATGGCGATGGATTTCGCAAAAGGAATTACTGAATTTCGCTGGCACGGTCGCGGTGGTCAAGGTGTAGTCACCAGCAACCAGATGCTTGGCAAAGCAGCCCTTGCTGAAGGCAATTATATTCAGGCTTTTCCAGAGTTCGGTCCGGAAAGGACTGGAGCTCCTGTGAGGGCATTCTTGAGAATCAGTAAGGAACCTATCCAGGTTTACGCACAGGTGTATCATCCTGATGTGGTGGTCTGTATTGACCCAACCTTACTTGATGTTGTAAATCCTGCCGAGGGTCTTAAGGAAGATGGCATTTTGGTAGTCAATAGTGACAAGGAACCACAAGCCATCAGGGACAAACTAGGTTTCAAGAGTGGTAAGGTGGTCACTGTTGATGCTAGTTCTATTGCGATGGAGGTCATGGGTCGTCCATTCTATAACATGCCTACCATGGCAGCTGCTGTCAAAGCCACAGGTGTAGTGGCTGTTGAAACAGTGATCAAGGAAGTCCTTGAGCGATACCCCGGCAAGGTTGGAGACCTGAACAAGGTCGCTATTGAGCGGGCCGTTACGGAGGCGAAGGTCGGATGAGTGAGAAGTACAACGAGATCCCTATTGCGGGTAATATTATCGAGCCTGGCAATTCTAAGAACTACAAGACTGGCGGGTGGCGTGCAGAACGTCCAATCTTCAGCGAAGAGAAGTGCCTCTGGATAAAGAATGGCACATGTGGTCGGTGTTGGATCTTCTGTCCAGACATGGCAGTTATTCTGACTGAGAAGGATGGAAAGTACGCTTTTGCATTCAACTACGACTACTGTAAGGGGTGTAGTATATGTGCCACTGAATGCCCTACTGACGCGATTCATATGGAGAAGGAGTGATTGAGATGAGTGTACCAAAAGACAAGATTACTGTTGAAGGTCTGACTGGTGATGCGGCCATTGCCCATGCACTCAAACAAGCAGATCTTGATGTTCTAGCAGCGTATCCGATCACACCTCAGACAATCATAGTAGAAGACTACCAGCACTTCGCCGCAAACGGTGAAGTCAAGGCACATGTCATCCCTGTAGAGTCTGAGCACTCTGCCATGAGCGCATGTGTTGGAGCCTCCGCAGTGGGAGCCAGAGTGGCAACCGCGTCTGCTTCAGCAGGACTTGCCCTCATGTGGGAGATCCTCTACTGTGCAGCATCTATGAGAATGCCAATCGTCTTCACAGTGGCAAACCGTGCTCTCTCTGCTCCAATTAACATTCACAATGACCATTCTGATGGTATGGGAATGCGTGACAGTGGATTCATTCAGCTCTACTGCCAGAGTTCTCAGGAAGCCTATGATACAACTATCATGGCATTCAAACTTGCAGAGCGCCACGATGTGTTACTGCCAGTGATGGTCGGAATTGATGGATTCATTGTAAGTCACAACGTTGAACGTGTTGAGATGCTCCCTGATGACGTTGTTCAGAAGTTCCTCGGAGTACGCAAGCCATTCATTTCGCTTGATCCTGACAAGCCCATCACAATGGGGCCACTCGCACTCACAGACTACTACTTTGAGTTCAAGGAACAGCAGGATGAGGCGATTATGGGAGTGGCAAAGGCTTACGAGGAGGTTGAGGCGGAATTCTCAAAACTTACAGGTCGTAAGTACGGTCTCTTTGAGACCCACAAAACAGACGATGCAGACATAATCATCATCGCAATGAGCTCTATGGGAGGCACAGCCAAGGTTGTGGCTGATGCCATGCGAGAGAAGGGCGACAAGGTGGGAGTAATCAGACTCAAGATGTTCAGACCATTCCCAGCAAAAGAGCTTGCCAAAGTCCTAGGAAAGGCAAAGGCGGTTGCTGTCTTTGAGAAGGCAATGTCCTTCGGAGCAGCAACACATCCACTGGCTCTCGAGGTCAGAACTGCCCTCTATGATGCCAAGGAGAGACCCATGGTGGCCGACTTTGTGGTTGGACTAGGTGGACGCGACGTTCCCCCGACAACATTCGTTGAAGGGGTTGAGAAGACTAAGGAGTACATCAAGAAAGGTGAAGCTCCAATGTACGAGACCTTGGGGGTGCGTAAATAATGGGTGACAAACCAGCAGTTTCAATCAAGGACATGCTTAAGCAGGACTTGGTTCTGAGCTCGGGACACAGGATGTGCGCTGGATGTGCAGCTCCGACTGTAATCAAGCTTATGGGCATGGCACTCAGAGGACCCACAATAGTCTGCAACAGCACGGGATGCCTTGAAGTTGCTACTACAATCTATCCGTATACTGCATGGAAGATTCCTTGGATCCACGTCGCTTTCGAGAACTCAGCTGCGGTGGCATCTGGAGCCCTAGAGGCTATCAATGCCATGCGCGAGAAGGGTAATTACAAACACGAACATGTTGATGTCATTGCGATTGGAGGAGATGGCGGTACATTCGACATCGGATTTGGTGCCATCAGTGGAGCACTTGAGCGAGGTCATGACTTCGTGTACATGTGCTATGATAATGGTGCATACCAGAACACAGGAATCCAAAGGTCAGGTGCTACCTTCACAGGGCAAGAGACCACAACTTCCTGGGCTGGCAAAGTGATTCCAGGCAAGCTTGAGCGCAAGAAGCCATTGGCACAGATTGTTGCAGCTCACAAGATCCCCTATGTGGCTACAGTGGAGCCATCCAACTATCGTGACTTCATCACAAAGTTTCGGAAGGCTCTGGAGGTTGAGGGACCAGCATTCATCCATGCATTCTCACCCTGTCCACGAGGGTGGCGTTCAGCAACAGGAGAAAGCATTTCAATCTCGAAACTTGCTGTTGAGACCGGACTCCATCCACTCTACGAGGTCATTGATGGTGAGGAGTGGGTCATGTCGGGAGCGAGTAAGAGAGTTGCAGATGCAGGTCTGAAACCAGTGGATGAGTACTTCAAGACTCAGGGCCAGTTCAAGCACCTCTTCAAACCAGAGTGGGAAGACTTCAGAAAGAGAATCCAGGAACAGGTCAATCAAGACTGGGAACTCTTGAAGAAGCGCTGTGGGATTGAATAATAGAATCTAAAACTGGAGCTACTATGCTCCAGTTGACTCTTCTTTTTCTTCTGTAATTTTCGGATAAAGCACTGCCTCTTTTAGACGAGTCTTATTGGGAGATATCACTTCTCTTCCTGTGTAGACTAGTTGTGGATACTCTCCAGTCAAGTAGAATCGAAGAGGGTAGGGGAATTCTGCGTGTAGTAAATTGAAGATCTGGTACATTGAGTCTTTAAGTTCGACTAAATTAGAGGATACTAATTCGTCAATCCAACTATCTCTAAACAGGGATTTCTTGTCGAATAGGTACTTTATGTACAACCATATTCCTTGCAGAGTGCAAAATCCCAATAGAAAAATGGCGAACATCCAGGTCCAATCTGCTAGAGACACGAGGTATGTGATTATCACTATGAGAATAATTGTTAGACCGAAGAATGTCACTGAACAAGGACGAAGACCTTGCTTTGCTACCTCGACATCCCACTTGAGTTGCTCAACAATTCTACTCGGCCATGTGATTTGACCTCGAGTGTTAATAACAAAGCTCCGAAACTGATTGCGGAACTTTTCTGGATTGTAAAACGAAGGATGTAAAGCTAGATCGTAAGGTACGTGTGACTCCAATCTTTCAGGTGGAAAGACTCTCGCATCCAGATACATGATAGCTTCAGAGATAGTTTTTCGAGAGAGATTCTGGAATCTGTATTCTTTACGTAGTGAGAAATACTTCCAAAAACCATTGATCATCAACGAGATACCGAAAAGAAGCACAATTAGACCAATTGTAGGAATTACACCTGAAAAGTAAGAAAATGGCCAAGAAATGACCAGTCCAATTATAGCAATAACTATTCCAATTGGCAAGTCTTGGATATGAATGATTTCTTCGTGATAGGCTGAAGGTACACCTTTTCTGAGTAGTTCCGTAAACCTCGGAAATTGCGTTTCTTCATCCACCACGTTTCCCCGGATATTTTAGGATTGTTCAACCTTTTACTTGTTGTTGTTAATAGTAACTAAAAGAAACCAAACTAGATGGGGAATTCTTGAAGATGCATTGTGGTGTGGAATAAACTAACAAAAACTGCGGCTCCTTAGCCCCAGTTGATCCTTTGTTTACTGCGGGATCATTTGAGTAAGGGGCAGTTACGTTCAACCGAGTAATAGTGAAGTGTTGGTCTAGGAATTAAATTGATATCTTATCGTTATATTTGTTTAAATAAACTATGAAATAGAAAGATTGTTATTCGATTAATTGATTAAAAGTATAATCTTGGGACTGGGAGGAAGACAAATGGATCCAGACTTAATTACGATAATAATAATGTCTGTTATACCACCAATAGGTTTCACCTATTTTGTGTATAAAAGAGATACTTGGAAACCAGATTCACCTGCACTTGTTTTGATAGGATTCCTGTTTGGTATCTTATCTGCAGTGATGGCATATTTTTTGGAACTCTATGGCACGTTGCCCTTAGGTAATTATCTACTTGCATCATCTACTAATCCATGGTATGTGATTGTATATACCGCGTTCATAGTAGCAGGATTTTCAGAAGAATTCTGTAAATTGCTGATATTTGGGATTCTAATATGGTACAGGAAAAAATTCGATGAAATCTATGACGGAATGATGTATATGATCGCAATCAGTATGGGTTTCGCTGCGATAGAAAACATACGATATGGTGTTCTATATCTTGGCCCAACTATAGGTTTAGCCATTAGGGGAATAACATCTGTTCCGGCCCACTCGATTTTT
This sequence comes from Candidatus Thorarchaeota archaeon, assembly GCA_048882305.1. Taxonomy (GTDB): domain Archaea; phylum Asgardarchaeota; class Thorarchaeia; order Thorarchaeales; family Thorarchaeaceae; genus SMTZ1-45. The sequence goes on along the minus strand of JBHLRT010000022.1, from coordinate 2,915 downwards.
AGCGGAGTGATGGGCTATTGGGTGGGCAAAGGAAAAACAACACCCGGAAAAGCCGGTCGATATGTAATCACTGGTTTATTTGCAGGTATCATTCTTCATGGCATTTATGATACTCCAGCGATATCAATCAGTACTAACTTTATCATATGGTTTCTTGTAACATATGGATTAACTGGTTGGATAATAGCTCTCTGTGCGATAGCTGTATTTCTGATTGTGGGCTACATTGGTTTAAGAAGACTACTCAATAAAGCCAAAGAAGAAGATGCTTCAAGGCAATGAAAGACAATTCTTGAATATGGGATTTAGAGTAAACCTCCATATCCCATTTTCAAGGAGCATTCCTACTTTGGCTCAAAAGTCGCTAATAGATCATCATTGCTAAGTAGTTGGTATGTTGTTGTAAAACCATGCTTTTGACCAGCAATGCCAACCACGTCTTTTCCCTTTTGATTTGAGATGATTCCACCCTTTTGACACAGGTCTCTCATAGAAACAACTTTTCCAGCTGCCATGGCTTCTTTGGCAATTTCCCCAATGAAGTCAAGTGTTGGTTCAATATCAATTGCCACTTGACCTTCTTTGAGCAATCCCTGCTCCTTTAGCGTAGGATCCTCAATAGGTTTGAGCGCCTCCGGATCAATTGTCCGATTAATCACAAGAATGTGGTCGCCAGTTGTTGGAGGCAAGCCACTCCAAGCTCTTCTCTTCAAATTCTGAAGGATCGTGTCCACTTGCTGACTCTTGTAACCATGTGCTACGCCTTGCTCAATAAACTCAATTGCTTCTATCATGCGACCATCCATTGTCGCAAGCAATAGCCCGCGGCTCACTAACAATGTAGAATCATCAGGCTTGATCTTCAATGCAGTTTCAAACTGTTCAAGAGCTTCGTCTCTTCTGTCTGTGTATGTCAAACAGGTTGCTAATGCAGAATACGCAGGAGTATAATCAGGTCTTAGCTCGATTAGTCTTCGAAGGTAAACCTCTGCTTCATCCCAATTCTTCTTGTCAGAAAGTTTCTTTGCTTCTTTTTCAACTTCCTTTGCATTCATCTCTTCGATAGGTTTCTTCTTTCCAAAAGGCCCCATATGTACCTCTCCTATTACTCTATAGTAAAAGCAAGTGAACTCCACTAAACGCCATTGAAAAGAGTTTCGAGAAGATATATCTAACCGGTTGCCAGTAAATCCAAGTTACTCCTAGGTGCTCTCCGATGAAAGCAATAATGTATGACCTCAAAATCAGCAAAGTTGTTCGTAAGAAAATGAAACTAGCTGGAAGGTACACGATGATCAGGTACGGCAATGACTGGCCAAAACCATCAATAAGACACCCACGTCAGGTACTCGTCAGACCAGTCATGGCTGGAATCTGTGCATCAGACATACACCAGATCAATGTCAATGTTTCTTATTCAGCTACTATTCTTGCCAGAAAAGACTCCCCATACCCTCTGGGGCATGAAGTCGTGGGTATTGTCGAGGAGGTTGGAAGTGAGGTTGATAATCTCAAGGTCGGAGATCGTGTTGGTCATTCGCCTGTAGTTTCATGCGAGTGCTATGGATTTGAGCTCTGCAAGAGTTGTAGGGATGGTAGACCAGAAACCTGTCAGGCAATTGTAGGAATTGGTGATGATTCAGATTTAGAGAAGGAATATGGTGGGCGGCTCCATTTTGGAGGCTTTGGGAGTGGTGCGTTCAGTGAGTATTTTGTGACCTACGCAGGCCAACTTCAGAAAGTACCTGATGGAGTCCCTGACGAACAAGCGCTCCTTGCTGAACCTCTCGCAGTAGCAATTCATGCCGTAAAGCAAAAGCCACCTTCTGATGATGATACAGTCGTAATTATTGGAGCAGGGATTATTGGCTTGATGACGGTTAGAGCAATTAGAGGAATTGGATCAAAATGCAAGATTATTGTTTTTGCTCGATATCCATTCCAAGAAGCATCTGCCAAGAAACTCGGTGCAGATGTAGTGATTTCCGAGAGAACCACAGATTCGCTCTATCAGAGAGTAGCAGACAGCACCGGTGGAAATCTACTCAAGCCAGCCAGAGGAAAACGAGTCCTCTATGGTGGTGTCGGACCCGACATCATATTCGATACCGTTGGGAGTGACTCGAGCTTGGATGATGCATTGCATCTCATCAGGAACAATGGAACACTCGTGATTGTTGGAATGGATTTTGGTGTTACCAAGAAGACAGATTGGATACTTACAGTCTACAAAGAAGTGAACGTGCTAGGGACGATGATGCATGGAGTGGAAGACCATGATGGAGTACTCATCGACACGTTGAAACTTGCTTTCGATATGATCAAAGAAGACTCATCTGTTCTTGAGGGACTTGTGACCCATAAGTTTAGGATTGATGAATACAAGAATGCGTTCACTGTTGCCGCCAATAAGGGTAAGAATAATGCCATCAAGGTGGCGTTTGAATTCAAGGAATGAAATGTCATGATATTTGATATTGGCCGACCTCTGATCATGGCTCATCGCGGCGAGTCTGGGAACATACCAGAGAACACCATTCTTGCACTTGAGGCTGCAGTGGACATCGGTGTTGATGCATTGGAGTCTGACATACGCTTCACAGAGGACAATGTACCAATCCTCTATCATGATGAGGACTTGGTTCGTATAACTGGAAAGGATGAGAAGGTCAGAAAGAAGTCATTGAACGAGTTACTGCAATTCGATTTAGGGTACAACTTCACGACGGATGCTGGGAGGACTTATCCGTATCGAGGAAGAGGTTTGACAGTTGTAACATTAGAGGAAGCAATCAAGAGGTTCCCAGATACCATCCTCAACCTAGATATCAAGGACACATTCAAAGAAGCACCTGATGAAGTTGCGCGCATATTGTTAGAGAATGAGAGAATAGAGAAGATAATGATAGCTTCTT
>JBHLRT010000021.1:4963-10563 GCA_048882305.1 Candidatus Thorarchaeota archaeon | reverse complement strand
GTAGCTGGTTTAATCGTGCTTTTACCTAGTAGTCCAGTTACATACAATACAAATGTAGAAACTGAACCTGGTTCCTTTAGGTTCATCGGCATCTTAGAAGGAGCAGATGACTACAATATTCACTCAATTCGAGTTCTTCCAGATTCTATCAGTATGCATATTGTGTTGAAATGTGGTAGTAATGATTTTGACTTGTACGCAGGTTTTGGTTACACTCCTTCGCTGTCCGAATATGAGTTCAGAGGCTATGCAGTTGGCGGAGAAGACCTAACTGTTGACTTTATCGAAGAGGGAATCTGGCATATGATGGTGCAATCATACTCTGGTGCAGGACAATACGAACTTCTGATAGAAATCGAGTACTAATGGTAACGTTTATTGTTTGTATTCTTTTGACTTGGAAACTGAACTTGGAGCGCATTCATATTGAACTATCACCTGGTCCTGACACGAAAATGCAATCTCAATTGTTCTTATTGCCATGGAGGAGAGGAAGCAGGACCAGGCACAGAGATACAATATACCTTAGATGAACTGGCTGCTTTTTTGGAAAAAGATGACGACGTGCAGCTCATGCTCTATGGTGGTGAACCTACTCTAAGAATACCATTGATCATTGACTTGATGGAACGGTTCCCTAATGCAAGGTTCATGCTGCAGACCAATGCACTTCTCCTTAACAAAATTCCGGAGGACTACGTGAAAAGGTTTCATTCGATCCTTGTTTCTATCGATGGAACTGAGGTTACAACGGATGGGTATCGTTCTAAGGGAGTATACAAGAAAGTCATTAAGAATGTCCAATGGCTAAGAGATATTGGATATAAGGGCGACATTGTTGCAAGAATGGCAGTTTCCGAGCAGTCAGATATCTATCGGGATGTCAGGCATCTACTTGATTCTAGAAATCCAATATTTGATCATGTACATTGGCAACTCAATGTTTTCTGGGATGCGGAAGGTAATTGGCAAGACTTTGATTCATGGGTGAGAGAGAGTTACAATCCCGGTATATCTCGACTTGTCAATGAATGGGTCGAGAAGATGAAAACCGGAATCGTGGAAGGAATAGTCCCATTCATGCCACTTGTACACACTCTAATTACAGGTGAGACATCTAAAATGCGATGCGGATCAGGTTTGGACACATTTGCAATTCACGTTGATGGCAATATAGGAATATGTCCAATCTCTCCTGATTGGGATTTCTCAGTTGTTGGAAACATCTGGACATCTGAACCAAGAGATTTAGAATATTGTATGCTGGTTGAAAATCCTTGTCCATCATGTGCTGATTATGGTTTATGCGGTGGACGGTGTCTATTTGCCAATAAACAGAAACTTTGGGGCGAGGAAGGTTTTGAGAAGGTATGTCAGGTTTCAAAATATCTCTTTCAGACACTAAAGGATAACATTCCCAAGGTCAGAGAGTTAATCGAAGCAGGTATCATCTCAGGAGAAGTTTTTGATTATCCAGAATATAACAATGGCTGCGAGATTGTACCTTAGGAAAGGCACATATTCGAAGAGTTAACTTCACGGGAGGAAGAAGATGACAACAACTCGTGAGATTCTTGAAAAACTTGCGGCTGGGAGAATAACTATAGAAGAAGCTGAAAAAGAGCTAAGAGTCCTAGCATTGACTAAAGTTGGGGACATGGGAGTCGTCGATAATAATCGACAAGAACGAAGTGGTGTGCCAGAGATTGTCTTTGCTGAAAGTAAGACTGTTGATATATTGATAACAATTGTAGCAGCTCTTGTCGAGAAGAATGGAGTGGCATTGCTTACACGGATGAATAAGGAGAAGTTAGAAGGTCTTCGAAAAGCACATCCTGACTTCTCATTCGAAACAAAAGGACCCGACAATCATCTTACAGTCTTTGCTCATTCCAAAGCATGGTTAGAACCTGAGAAAGTAGGTAAGATAGCCATCCTTACTGCTGGAACTTCGGATGTTGTCTATGCCCGGGAAACAGAAGCAATCGCAAGGTTGATGGGTGTAGAGGTGTTGACCTTCTATGATGTAGGTGTTGCCGGTATTCATCGGCTCATAGAGCCAATCCAAAAAATTGCAGAAGATGATGTTGCTGCTGTTGTTGTGTTTGCAGGGATGGAAGGAGCCTTACCTACCGTTGTCGCTGCGTTAGTAGATGTTCCAGTTATTGGAGTCCCTGTACCAACTGGTTATGGTCACGGAGGAAAAGGAGAAACTGCGCTAGCATCGATGTTGCAATCCTGTTCACCAGGTTTAGCAGTTGTTAATATTGGAAATGGATTAGGCGCAGGTTCTATTGCGGCACTGATTGCTAAGAAACGTCGACAAAAGAGAGATTGATTCATTCCTCTTCTTCTATTGGTTCGTCAGTGAGTTCTTTCTGCATAATAACTATCTCTTCACCAAGACGCTCAACACGACCTGTTTCGACATATCCTGCACGTTCGTAGAATGAGAGTTGTTCCTCAACAGCGCCATATATCTCAATCTCAATGAGTTTTGCCCCCATATGTGACAACAGATTCTCAGCATAGTCCACTAGCATTGTTCCAATTCGACGGCCGCGAAACTTCGAGCTAACAGCAACTCTAGCAATAACTCCCACATGTCCACGTAGGCTTACTCTCATGGTTCCCACAACGGTATCTCCAACAAGGGCAACATACTGATTTCCCATCTGGATATGTCGTGCTATTTTTCCAAGACCTTCTTCAAGTGCAGCAGGTTTTCGGGAGAGTTGTTTCATAATAGGTTGATAGGCTTCTTTGATAATTACCTTGATTAGGTCTACCTCTCCGAGTAGTGCCTTTCTAATTGTGACTTCAGCGTAGTTGTATATTTGAGAAACCTCCTCAAGGCTCGCGCAATTATCATATTGTACGCAATGACATAAATCATTTGGGACGTAACCACGGACGAGGTTTTATCTGGTAACAATCTGAATAATCAGTTAAGGGATTGAAACTGAGTAGTCATACAATCATTCGAAAAATACTGGATCGAGATAGAACCTGGATCAGGGATGTATTGATTTCATCATGGGGTTCTACAAAAATCGTTTCAAGGGGTGTTATTCATAATGCAGAAGGCCTCCATGGATATATCGCCGAAGATTCAGGAAACAGATTGGGTCTACTCACCTATGATCTCAGAAGCAGCAATCTCGAGATAGTAACATTGAATGTTTTAACTTCGGGAAAGGGAATAGGAAAATCACTAATTTCCAGAGTAATAGATTTGGCGACTTCTGAAAAGTGTAAGAGAATTTGGGTCATTACAACAAATGACAATACGCCAGCTATGAAGTTCTATGAAGCTGTTGGCTTCCAACTTTTCAAGATCCATAAAAGAGCCATTGAGCAGTCGAGAAAGCTGAAACCCGAGATACCGTTAATTGGAATCAATGATGTGCCTGTATTGGATGAGGTCGAATATGAGATCATCCTAAAAGATTAATGGAAACACGTACCTTTAATACGTCTCAGACAAATCAATCTGCAATCAGGAGGCCACCAATTGGCGAAAAAGAAAGAAGACGAGGAAGTCGCTGAATCTCAGAAATTGAGTGACCGCGACAAAAAAGAAATCCAAGAAGGACTTTGTGTAAACTGCGCACTGATATCAATCCTGTTCACTATCTTCCTAATGGTTGCAATGGTCCTATAGTCACCTAGAAGATTTACTGAATATTTTTGAAGTAAAAAGAAGGGAAATGAGGGATATATAACACCCTCATTCCAGCAGACTAATTGTCTTCGTCGTCTTCTTCGTCATCACCAAGACGTTTTACTTTTCCTAACCGCCGACTGCTGTCAACTGACAATCTACGCGAGTCAGGAGCAGACAAATCATGTCCTGGTTTACCTTCCTTGATCCCTTCAGCTCTCTCGCTTGGCCATGATTCACCAGGGTCAGGTGTTGCATCTGCAATCTCTTTGTCCACATCTTCAGGAGCAAAGGTTTGACCAGATTCTCGAGCTTTAGTAACAATACGTTCTGTACGTTCGTGGCTGAGGTAATAGAGTGCGGTGAATATCGCAGCGAGTGGGAATGCAATCAATTTTGCTACATCTCTAAACAGGTAAAGGAACCTTGGATCAGCAAGAACTCCAACTTGGAACCAATCCCAAATCAGAGTAGCAGGATTAGATGCAACAGCTATTATGCTGTCCACAAAGAAATATCCACTTGCTAAGAAGAAAGTTGCAACTGGGCCAAAGTCTCCAATCCTACCTCCAGGTTTATCTGAAGCATCAGTCATGGTCCGACCAATGCCACTCAAAGCGTAAGCTAAGAAGAATATTGACATGGCAATATCGACTGGTGTCATGCCGAATACGTTGGTTCTTCTCATTATGTTTACCAAGAAATAACCTGAATAGATTGCAATGAACAAGGTTAGAAGTGCAATGTTTAGAGCTGCACCTTTCCCTGCATTTCGAATGAATGCCAAGAGCATCGCCAATGCAAAAAGACCCATCATGATATATGCGACAATGATAAAGTTGAATTGTGACGCGATGTTAGCTGATGCACTAACAAAGATACTATCAATCAGTGTCCCCAAGCCCAAGATATCATTCGGGACCAAATAGAGCGCAAGAAGTCCTTCTGCGGCTATTAAACCTAAACCAATGAGAAGAAGTAGAAAACTTCCTGTTCCCAGTAAAAAGCCGCCTTTCTTTGGCTCTGCAAGTGTTGCTAGTCGTAGGCTTGTTCGAGTGGACAGATAGCCTTGGAACGCAATCCATCCGACCCAACAGAAGATTGCAAAGAACACCATTGTAGTAGGACCTGTAAGGATTGAAAGGAATACAGAAATGGCAAATGAAACTGCCATCCAACTAAGACCTTTCAGTTCAGTGGTCCTTCCTCTACCTCGTCTTGTTATCCATAAGCGTTCAGCTCCCAGACCGGTTAGAAGGGAACCTAATGCAAAGTAAATTGTACCAGCAGAACCAATGTATGCAAAGAAATTGACAAGTACAACCTCCATGCCAGTCCCGGCATAATAACTCATTAGCCAGGATAAGAAATAACCGAGAAAGGTAGTTGTTACAAATACAATGAAGTACGCAAGGTATCTTCGTTTCCGGAAGAAGACACCAATTCCATCAAAGAACGGGATTGCCAATAAGAGTAACCTCCCTAACTATGCTGGAGAATGTGGCTAGACCGATATAAGGTTTACAGATAGTTTCCTCTCTAATTTTCATCTTGTCAAAGATAATAAGAAGATGGTATACAGTTTGGTAATGGGGTTGTTTTCATTATGACCATACGTGTTCTAATGGTCGACGATGACCCGGTACACCTTGAACTCAGTGAGGAGTTCCTCAAACGTCAAAGTTCAGAGTATGAGATAGTACCAGTGGAAACATCAGAAGAGGCGATGAACCTTCTTCGCAAGGATAGGTTCGACGCAGCAGTCTGCGATATCGATCTTGGTGATGGTCAACCTACTGGGCTTGATATTCTCGAACAAGTCAGGGTGAATGAAAGTGATATACCAGTTATCATTTTCACGGGGAAGAGTCGAGAGGAAATTGCGATTCAAGCACTCAATCTAGGCGCTGATTACTACATTCGCAAGAGTTCCTCG
>JBHLRT010000021.1:0-4953 GCA_048882305.1 Candidatus Thorarchaeota archaeon | reverse complement strand
CCCTACGATCTAGTCGTCTTCGATGAAGCCCACAAACTCTCTGCCAATCGCGATCCTGATTACTACATTCGCAAGAGTTCCTCGAAAATAGAAGGTTTGTATGCAGAGCTATCTTATTACATTCTCACTTCTGTAGAGAAACGAAGAACCGAGAGAGCTTTAGTTGAGTCGGAGCACCGACTTAGAGAAAGCGAGGCGAAGCTAGAAGAAGCTCAACGCATTGCACACCTTGGACATTGGGATTGGAACATCACATTAGACAACATAACATGGTCTGACGAGATTTACCGGATTTTTGGCTTAGCCCCACAAGAATTCGAAGCGACATATGAAGCATTTCTTAACTCAGTCCATGAGGATGATAGAGAGTTTGTCAGAGTTTCAGTCGATGACGCTATTCAGAATAATAAGAAGTATAGCATCGATCATCGAATCGTTCTTCCGGATGGAGCAATACGTTTCGTTCATGAAGAAGCTGAAGTGACTTTCGATGAAAATAGTAAAGCTACAAGAATGATGGGAACGGTTCAGGACATCACAGAGAGAGTAAAACAAGAATCTTTACTCAGAGAAGAAAGAGACAAAGCGCAAAGGTACCTTGATCTGGCTGGTACGATGATACTGGCACTTGATACTAGATTCAATGTGAAAATGATAAATCAGAAAGGTTGTGAGCTTCTCGAGTGTGCAGAAGGGGAAATAGTTGGGACTAATTGGATTGATAGCTTTATTCCCAAGGAGAGTAGAGACACTGCTGCAAAGTATCTAGGTTCATTGATTGCAGGAAAACCGGGCGGGTCATGTGAAATGATTCTAGAAACGCCGGGGGGTGTTCTCAAGAAAATTCTGTGTCAAGACAGGGTTATTACAGATGAGGAAGGAAAGGTAATCACAATCCTCTGTTCTGCACAAGAGATAGATTTTGAGAACGGAAACTCGCAAATATCGAAATCTGTGAGAATTAGAGAGGAGTGGTGGAGAGGAGTTTTCGATCATGCGCCCGGATCAATCGCAATTTTCGGTCCGGATGGATTACTTGTTGACATCAATGATGCAGGTGTGAAAATTCTTGGTCTGAAGAAGAGAGAAGAAGCCGTGGGATTAAACCTTTTCCAAGATTCAAGACTACCGGATGATGTTATTGAAAAAGTTCGAAAAGGAGAAGTTTGTAGATTCGATTATAGATGGGACTTCGATTATGTTGCCTCAAGGAAAATACTTCCTACCTCGAGATCAGGAATCATCTTCATGGATGTAACGTTGTCTTCACTCCAAGATGACGAAGGGAATCAGCTAGTCTATGTCATGCATGTCGCAGATATGACTGAGCAAAAATTGGCTGAAACAGCGTTAAAAGCAAATGAAGAGATGTTCCGAACTATTTTTGAGGAATCACCTATTTGTATTGAACTCTTTGACTCTGACGGGATTCTCGTTGGCGCAAATCAAGCTGCTCTCGAACTATTTGGGGTAGATTCTCTCGAAGACTTTGTTGGCTTCAATCTATTTACAGATCCAAACACACCGGACTATGTGAAAGAGAGTCTAAGTAATCAGGAAATTGCCATATGTGAAACACGATTTGATTTCTCAAAGGTCAAGGTCTATGATTTATACAAGACAAAGAAAAGCGGGATTATGCATCTTGATTGTGTCTTTTCTCCAATAAAATATGGGAAGGACGAAAATCTTCAAGGATTTATCATACACATACAAGACATTACAGACAAAGCTCTTGCTGAACAAGCATTGGTAGAGAGCAGAGAGAGTTTCAAGGAATTATACAATAATGCTCTTGTCGGATTGTTTAGGGTCCGAATATCCGATGGTATGGTGCTTGAATGTAATGACCAATTTGCAAAGATACTTGACTATGAAAGTAAAGGTGTACTCATAGATGGTTCCAACTTCATAAAGGATATACTTACTCAACCCAGTGATTGGGATGGTCTGAAACAAAAAGTTCGAACAGAACAAAGATTTGTCACAGAGCTTCCGGTTTCAACAAAGGAGGGTTATGGAAGGTGGATGAGGCTCTCTCTGAGTCTTTGGTCAGATAAGGGATATATCGAAGGTGTCATGAGCGATATCACGGAACAAAAGAAAGCTCTGGAGATGTTGAAAAAACAAAAGGAAGAGCTCAGTGATTTTGCACATTCAATGAGTCATGATTTGAAGAATATATTCCATAACATGCAAGGTTTCATAGAACTAGCTCAGGAAGAACAAAACTTCGACCATCTCAAAAAAATTAGAACTTTGCTGTCTGAGACAAGCGATTTGGTCGATCATTCAGTGGCGCTAGCTGATGCAGGACTAATTATTGAAGAAATTGAAAACGTCAATCTGTCGAGCATTGTTAAGGAGGTTGCGAATTCTATAATTCCAAACAATGTCAAATATAAACAAGAAGACCTGCCAATGGTAAAAGCAGATCAACGCAAGGTCCAACAGATATTCCGAAACCTCTTCGATAATGCAATTCAGCATGGTCAACCAAATAGAATTCATGTGGAATTCGAAAAGATAGATGATGTTTATCTCATCAGGGTAGCAAATGACGGTAAGGCAATTCCAGAATCTCTTAGGTCAAAGATTTTCCTTCGCGGGTTCACAACACGTAGGACCGGTCAGGGATATGGTCTTGCAATAGTAAAACGTCTTGTCGAAGCACATGGTTGGACAATCAGTTTGTTGAACGAGAGGGAAACTATCTTTGAGATAGAGATTCCATTGAAAGAATGATATGAGTTTCGACATGCGCCGATGTTCATATCGGCGCTTTTTTCTACATAGAAAGGCAAGCTTAATAGGTCAGAGTTCCTAAGAATAATTGTGGTCAGAGAACCGGTAGGGCCTAGTTTTCGTAACATGCCCTCATTACATAACTCCCCCCCTCCTACCACATTGAGCTCTGCCGCGAACTGGCCACACCTTCTGTTTATAATAAAAACTTCTCAGCCAAAAACCCTATCTACAAAGGTGAGTTCAAACTCTCTAGTAGTATATTGTGGAGAAATGGAAGAAGTATTTGATATTTTCAATAGGATTTTTCCTGCTTGAGATCTGCATTGCTGTAACTATAGGTTGGTCTGAATCTGATGTACAGGGACAACTCTTCCATTTGCTCATGCGTGTTCTCCCAGCAGTCACTTTAATCCTAGCATATGACAACTGGAGAGAGAGAAAGGGAAAGAAGGATTTTGTATTCAAGTTCAATTGGAAGAAAGATACAATGCTATTCTTTGTCTTGGCAATCGCATCATATCTGTTTGTAATCTATCTCTACCTATATCCGGGAACCGCCTTCACACTTGCAGAAAGCCAGTTCTTGGGCGCAGGTGCTGTGATATATGGAACCGTATGCTTGTGTATGGCGTTCTATACAGCATGGCATCGTGTTCGATTAACAGAGGAACTTGACGTCCGTTGACTAAATCGAGTCTAGTGTATGTCTGATTCGAGGCTATCTGACCAGACCACACCTTTCATCACTTTCAGAAAAAAGTTGAAATCATGAAACACCTATTATGAAACCGAGGGTCAATCATGGTAACACTAATTGGTGCAATCTATGTCTTCACAGGCTTTTGCATGATCGTTTTCCATGTAACTAGGAGGGAGTTGATGACTGGCAGATTCACAGTAGGTTCAAGAAAAGAGAAGGTTCTCCACGGTCTAAACTTAGTTTCCGTTGGTTCGATTATCACATGGATTCTTCTGATCTCAACCTTGGAAATCATACTCATAACAGCACCGGTTCATCTTTGGGAAGTAGGAAGTGAATTCATGAATCAAGCCATCGAGTTTAATTCATTTTATTCGGTAACAATGTTGTCCATGACGATAGCAGGTTTGTTCGTTGCAGGATACACCTCTGACTCAAGAGCAAGCTACATGCCTGTAAACTCTGTAAAAGGAAAATGGTGGTGGTTTCTCGTATGTCTCCTAATGATTGATGGGATACTGGGATTAATTACGAATCTGTTCATCTAGAATTTTTGTGTTCATTAGCACAAATATTAACCTAATATTTCAAATGAAGGTTTTATTAGAAAGCTATGGCATATAATATCCACTCAATGTGAGAGGAGGTGAAGCATTAGTGAATACTACAAAGAGAGTAAGTGTTGCGTTGTTGAGTGTGATATTTCTAGTAGCTCTAGTTTCAGCGGTTCCTGTAGAAGCAAAGAAAGATTTCTCAGTATACAGATGGTGGACTGAGTACGTGTATACGGGCAGTCCTGAATGGACAGGTGACGTGTGGACCGGTGGTCCAGATGACAAATATGGTGGCGAGCATGGTGTAATGTATTGGGACAATGATGACGATCTTTACAGATTCTTAGGTCCTGACGATCCTGATGGATCATATAAAGTCCAAAAATTCGAGGGAATCTGGTGGATTGAGTGGGATGATGGAGACTATATTGAAGGAACCCACCATGGATCCTGGTCCGCTGCCACAGTTACACCCATCATAAATGGGAAAATCACAGTGGCTACTGGCGATTGGGCATACCTTCTAGGACGAAATGTAAAGACATTTAGTACAATCGATCTTGCATCATTTACCATAGACGGATATTTCCAGATAAACTAGTTCAGAAAACAACAGACGAACTTCGCTAGAGTACTACATGGAGGGGTTGATGGAAGGTCTTCCCCTCCTACTCTGTTTCAGACACCTGTTTTACTTTCTTGTTCATTTTTGATGCCAAGGTAATGGTAGAACACAATGACACCTACCATATGGAAGACATAAGCTAGAGCTCATTCAATTTAGTGCTTCTATCTATTTGTAATTTGTAATAGTAATACTTATTACATTAAATGTGTAATATATCATACCTCTGTGAACAAACTGTGGTTTAGACCGCATAAATTTGCAGAAGAAAGAGGTGAGAGAAAGGATGAAAAAACACAACCTGAATGAGTTGTCCGAAACTGAAA
>JBHLRT010000020.1:0-10602 GCA_048882305.1 Candidatus Thorarchaeota archaeon | reverse complement strand
CAATTGCCATGACATATCCTGAGAATCTCACCCTAACACAAGGCCTTGTCTTTCTGAATATAGGTGATCTCTCAGGTGGTGAGTTCTGGTACGAAGTGTACGAGTTCATCCCCGCTAATGTTCCTGCAATTCTGACAATCTTGTTTCAGGTAAGCGCATCAAACTTGAATGATTCAGTAACTTTTAGCGTCGATGTCTATGTGCAAGAATACATACCACCTCTCATCCCTCCAAACTTGTTATTCGGAGGTATTGCTATCTTTGTTGCTTTGGGTTTCATTTTTTACGGATATCGACGGGTCACTCGTACTTATGGTGCCAAATGGGCAGCTGGTGATACTACCTATGTGTATGAAAGTCCTGAGATTGCTATACAGACATTTGGGGAACCTGGAACAGTTGCAGAATTGGACCCAATCGAGTCTGCGTTCTTTGTCAATACAACTCGGCAAAAACTCGTTTCTATGATTCTCATGTCTTGTGTCAGAAAAGGTGCTGTTCGAGTCTTATCTACTGACCCACTAAAGCTCTCAGTTACTGGACTTCAATTCCAAGATTTGACTTACTATGAGGAACTATTCGTAGATGCAATTGTGGAGAACGAACTTGATCCTGAAAAGATTGATGACATGCTTGAGGAGCTGGCTGACAAAGTTCAAGAGAAAGCTTGGACCGCAGACTTTGAAGCAACCAAAGCACACCACGACGAAATGGTCGACGGTGCATGGGATGAATTAGAATCATATCCCACTCTGGATGATCGAATGGACTATTACTTCAACCGACGCTATCGTGGTGGCGGATGGGCCTGGTACTGGTTATACATGAGTCCACGGCACGATCATATTGGCGATGTCTTTGACCGACCTGGTCCTTCAATCTCACCACCTCAGATTCCTGATTGGTTCTCAAACTTGTCTGAAGCAACAGGTCATGCTATCTCAGGTGTAGGCCAGGTGGTTGGTGATGTTGCTGCAACCACAGGTCAGATTATGACAAACGTCGCTAATACAATCGGTAGTGTAGTTGAAGGTGTAGGAAGAATCATCACTGAACCACTCAAACCATTAATTGAAGGCACATCCAGATGTGTATCCCACGATGCATGTCATAGTGCCTGTGTTTCTCATGATGCGTGCCACAGTGCCTGTCATAGCGCTTGCCATAGTGCATGTGTTTGCCATAGTGCCTGTCATAGCGCCTGTCATAGTGCCTGTGTTTCTGGAGGATTCCGGTGAATTCTGAATCTGACTACACTAAACGCAAACACTTTAGGTTGGCTTATAAGTTCAAGACTTGGTTAGAATGAATATCGGAGAACGATTTGTCAAGCTTTGTGGAGCGATTGGAAACTATACTGAGAAGCTAACTGGTGTCAGCATTGTGGATGCTTATACTGGTCCTAAAGAATTCCATCCAAGGAAGCAAAGTAGGGAGAAATCATCAGAAGATTTGGTTCACGATATCCATCTTACATTTGATACTATGAGGGACGAGGTTGAGAATCCCCTTCGTCTTGATTATATGATGGGAGAACTACATTCATTGAATGTGGTTGTTGACTGGTTAAGTGGTAGAGATCAATCCTATGCTGAATTAGTCGAAGGTCTTTTTCAGATTACTTTGAAGAAATTTCCAGAAAGCCAGATTGACAAAAGCATCGCTCTGTTAGAAGACAGTCTCTCTGATTTTCCTGGTACAAATCTCCGTGATAAAGTGACAAAGTTTGGTTCTACTGGTGAGATAACTGGTGAAGAACTTCAACATCTGATAGAACACGAACTTCAAGAAAAATCCAAAGAAGTTGGTCAGATGTTTAGAGATCAAATCTTTGCTGCAATTGGCGCATCTGTTCCTGATAATGGAGTTCAGTATGAGGCTGTAAGAAACCAACCATGGAGTGGATATAATTGGTATCAAGGTGGTTTCAAATCTCTGAATCAGTTTAATATTGATAACAAATTCAGCAAGGACTCTCTCTTGAACGTAATTTACCATGAGTATGAACATCATGTTTCGAACTTGTGGAGAGAAAAAGCCTATCTGAATAGTCAAAATCTTGAGCTATCAATTGTGTTGCTTCACACAGGTCGTTGCGTTATCTCTGAAGGAACTGCAGACACCGCGAAGGAATTCCTTGACATCGTGGATGATAGTCCCAGAATGAAGGTGATGGATTCTTTGTATGTGCTGCGTCGAATGACCAGTATAAATGCGGCTATAATGTTGAATGAAGAAGGAAAGACAACTGATGATGCGGTTGAGTATTTGGTTCACCGAGGATTCAGAACACAAGAGTCTGCTCAGCAATCCATCAATTTCATTTCACCAAAAACCAAGAATGGAAAACCAAACTTCTTTGCTCCTTACATCTACACATACTTCAAGGGAAGAACTGACTTTGTACTTCCCACGTATCTCAAAGCTGTTTCAAAAGATGTTCTTCCCGAATTCTTCAAGACAGTCTACATGAATCCTTATTCAGGTTCAAGTGTAACTTGGAACAAAGCATTCGAATGGATTGATTGAGATATTCCTATGAGTGTGTTGCAACAGTCTACCTTGAAAGAATACCATGCTTAGATTGCAATTTCTCCCTCTTTCATTACGACACGTGTACGACCATCTGTGTAAGTTATTGTTACTGTAGGTTTGTCAACCAAGAAATCCTGATGGTTAGCTGAATTATTCATTGTAACACCTGGATAGTCCCTATTATTACCAAAAGCAACGTGAATGGCATTTCCAACCTTTTCACTCTCCAAAAACTCTTGAACTATCCTAGCTTTCGGATTAAGACCAAATGCAAACTCGCCGATATGCTTAGCCATCTCATCCGTGGCTTGAGCTTCGTTTACTATCTTAAGCGCTTCTTTGTCTTCACTCTCGATGTTTATGACTTTGCCATCCTTTGCTTCTAATGTGATCGTTTTCTTGAGTGGTCCAATGCCTCCGACTGCCAGGTCGCAAATGAGAGTTCCTTGCATTGAGGTTTCAACTGGTCCAACAAGAACCTCACCTGTTGGTAGATTCATCCACTTCATGTCTTTCCAGTTGAGGTATGTGTCGCTGAACCAGGTACGCCCCTTCACGCTAAAGGAGAAGTCAGAACCTGATGGTGATGTGACATGAACTGAGTCAACATCTTGAAGGATTGCTAACAATGCTTTTGCACTCTTCTGCATTTCCGCATTCTCTTCTCTTGTCAATGATAATGCCCCTTCAGTAAGCATATCCATAGTAATTCCAGGACAATGTCCGAGACGGGACCTCCCTTTTCGTGTTTCCAGATTGATGACTTTAATCCGAAACGGTGTTTCTCCTGCCATTCCTCTAAGAATATTGACATAGATATCCGGAGGATTTGGTGTGTTTATCATTTCAACAAGATGTTTAGGAGGTTCTTTTCGAAACTCATCTTTCTTGGTTTCTAGAACCACCATGCGGGTCCATAATCCCAGACTCAGTGCACCTTCTGCAAATGCATGTGCAACATCCTTTCGGACGTCGTCAGTCACAATTAGAATGGATTCACCCGGTCTAGCTTCAAGCACTGACTCAAGTGCATTTGCCGCAGCAGTTTTTGGTTCCATCAGAATCACATACTGCCATCGGTTTCATTCTACTTTAGACTCTTGTGGACTATGTATTTTCAGAAAAGTAGAGGTGTGTGATGGTTTCAAACCACCACACATTTTGAATATACTATCCTTGATTCTGAGCCCTGTTATAGGCGTTCTCAAGCTCTCTACTCATTGAACTAGGAATGGCTGTCTTCGTGAAGTCACCCTCCTTCCTTCTAATGAAAACATAGAGCAGAGTGACGTAGACAATATCGAACGTCCTTAAGACGAGAGTACTCGGTATTGATGCAAAGACCATAAAGACCACTGCGATTATTATTGTGAGGAAAATATCTCCACCACCAAGAAACAGTGAACTATAGAACCATCCAAATAGTGCTCCAAATAAGGCAAAACCAACAAAGAACATGAAACCTAGAACTCCAAAGCCCCATCGAACTGCAGTTTCTTTGATCATGACATCGACGAAGTTCTTTCGAACCATTCCTGCACTTCGTTTGATTGCTTTTGTTGCACCAAGATCCTCTGCAACCATTGCTGGGATTGTGAAGTAATTCACCAATGCCCAGACCCAACCTATGATTCCTGATGCAGCTGCACCTACACCTCGTCCGACCGCGCTCTGAGACCTTCTTGCAATCGAACTGATTGCTATCCTTACTAATGCGATAATGACACTCATGATGCTAAGAACAATAAGAGCTCCTATTACACCAAGTGAGGCTTTTACACCATCTCCAAGACTTGGGTCTCTGCCCCTCATATAGATGTAAGTGATAGCAGATGTTGTAGAATACGCAAAATTGTAGAAGAAGATAGTTACAAAGAGAAACACTACAATTCCTATGATCATTGGCCAGTCTGTTTCAAGCACAAACTCATACCCTGGAGTAAGAACCCATGGCATGAAATTGACTATGATTGCTGCAAACAACACTGCAGAAACAAGTGTAAAGATCATTGTAAGTAAGGGTGGAACAAAGGTTCCTTTCTCGTCCAATGTGACCTGTCCTGTAAGTTTTATTATCTCACCTGCCCTTCGAACACGATCTTTGAAGACTGTGAATAGAAGCAGTGTAATGAAGAGTGTAAAGATTCCTGGTATCAAAATCGGCCATGCAGCAATGAGCGATGAAAATGGCAACAAGCCAGTTGCCAACAAGACTAGCACGATACCCCAAGTGAGTATGTTCATAATTACTGCACCAATGTAGATCAGTGTTCCTCCGAGTCGTCTTGCCGCCATTGATGCGCCAAGACCAAGTAACACACTCATAAGGACAATCCCTCCAAGTGCAGCACCTATCAACCACATATTACCAGCAAGAAACGGTATCATGCTCTCTATAATGCCGCCTAAATCATAAACTGTCCATAAGTTCCAGAGTGAATACACTCCCAGAGCTATGAATCCGCCAAACACGACAAGGAGTCCTGCAATAGCTCCTTTGTGGCTTGGAAACTTTTCTTTTTCATGATATTCATACAGATCATTGTTTGTCAAGCAAACACGCCTCCTAAGCTCGCAAGCTTAACCTGGTATGTGATTTGCTCATTTATCATTAAAATCTATGCCCAAAAATGACTAAAACACAAGTTAATTATAGTGAATTTACTTTCTAATCCAACATGGAAACCATTCGTTATTGTGCACCTGGACACATTTTCTGTAGTGCGAACAAAATCATGTTGGCGATTGATGGAAGTGAAGGATCTGCAAGAGCAGCTACTGTAGCCTTTGAAGTAGCTGAAATGACAAAGTCCAAACTTTACATCATCTATGTTATTCCAACAGGTGTTGCTGAACAATTCTCTCTGATGTCTGATACCGACCTAAAGGAAGTCCTTAGCAAATATGAGGCTAAAGGTAGAAAACTACTTGATGGCACAAAAAGCGCAGCTGATGATTATAACCTTGAGATAGAGTTGATTCTTGAGAAAGGGTCTCCATCAGAACGTATCATTTTACAAGCAAAGGAGCTTGAGGTCGACCTCATCGTTATTGGATCATCAGGAGCAGCTGGAGCGCTGCGGTCTGGTGTTGGGAGTTCCGCGGAACGTGTGCTTCTAGGAGCTAATAATCCTGTGCTCGTTGTGAAATAAATCGAATGTTCGAATTTCAAGTATCAGACATGTCTGATACCCTCAATAGAAATCAAAAGGCATCATTGGTATATCATTTGATTCCTCCAACTCTCTGATCATTCTTAGAATACCTCGAATGCTTAGAATTTCCCAAGCTGGCTGTGCATATGCAATAGCGATTTCCTTTGCATCTTCAGCCGGAACTCCATATTCTCTGAGGGTTTTGTAGAATTCCTCTGCTCCTTTCTTTACCTCTGATTTCCCTTTTCGAAGTGTTCGCCAAATTTTGAAGAGAAGCTTTGATCCATTGCCAATCGATGTAGCTGTAATGGATGCAATGGACCTAACTGATCCCATGTCTACTCAAACTCCTCGTCATCATCATAGTTGTCTGACTTTCGATGTCGCTTCTTCTTGGTACTAAACTCTACAGAGGCTTCGTCACCCACCATGTTCATGAGCTTGCTGAAATCAAGCGCTCCTACAAATTTCTTGGTCATGTCTAAAGCAACGTCCTCGGGGATTCCTTCAGCAATTAGATTACTGTAGAACTTTCCAATTCCAGCAGCCATATTTCCCGCAGCTTCTGGACTATAAACACTCTCAATCAGACCCGAAATCAATTTTGGGATTGCATCATTAATTGCACCGAAAAGCTCTGGAAGTGCTTCCGCAATCTCCTTGAGTTCCTCAGACTCACTTTTTACATGCTTTCTTTTTCTAGGTTCATCTTCACTCAAATTATCTTTCACCATGTAAATTATAGACTGGTCACTATCTATATATAAATTGGAAAAAAGTGACCACTCCTTATCTCGAAGTGACCAGACAATCTTCAATCATTTTCATTGAATGATCTTGCAGTGAACTTACCACAATCTTCACAGACTAATTCAGAATCCCAGTACGCATCACCGCTAGCAGTACTCACACACCACATTCCGTAAATTACCTTCACGTTAGAGCTCTTGCACGCTCCACAATTAGAGAAGTTAATGTGGTTCTTCAGTGGGTGGTCTTCAATAGGAATCCCTGTTCCATAGTACTCCATCCATGCCATTTCGTTTCTTTCATTCTCAATAATCGGTTCTGAATACTCGGTTTCAAAATCCTTAGAAACAAAGGTTGGTTCATCTGTGACTCTTTCGTAGAGCATTTTCAACATTCACTCCTTGATTAATGCAAAATACCTTGCTCTGTCATCTTCGTCTTCTATGACTTTTAAAATTCCTCTGCTAACAAGGTTGTTTACCCTCTCTCGTACAATTCTCCTAGAAGCAGTTCCTCTCTCAGCTCTAACAGCTGCTGTAATCTGACTGATATTAAGTGGTCTAGAGTTATCTAGAATAGTTATGATTCTCCAACTAATATCATCCTTTTTGAGGTTACCAAATTTCGACTCAAGCCGTTCTGCTTTGGTAAATTTCGTCATCAACTTGACCATGCCATCATAGAACTCAAAACCTTCTCGGATAACTCGTGCTGATTGTGTTACCTCATCTAGACCTGGTCCTACTCGCTCAATCAGCTTCTCAAGTCTAGCCAGTCTGTCTGAACTCTCATCAAGCCTATCTTGCACTTCCTCGAGAGTCAAGTCTGAGTTTTTCTTTTTGTCAGTCAAGGAAGTGTCACTTAATTGGAGTCAATAGTAGAAAGTGATAAGTTTGACGAAACCCGCTCAATATAGCAGTGTGAGTCAGTTGACAGGAACATATAGTGAAGATACTTATGAAACAGTCCGACCTCTCCGAGACCTGTTTCATTTTGCACACTTCTCCCAATTCTATCAGCTCTATGTTCCAGCTTCGGTTCTTGTCGGAATTGTTTGTGGTCTCTTCATGGTTCTTCTGCAACTCCTTATAGACTCAGCCATCTTTGTCTTCTCAGTTCTTCCTCTCTTTCTAGCTCCTCTCATTGGTGGAGTTTTCTCTGGAATTCTGATATACTTGGGTAGAAAGGAAATCCAGGGAAGTGGGATATCAACAGCAATTGAGATGACACATAAACCAAGTTCACTTAGAAGAGGTACTGCTTTTACGAAATTGCTGGCAACTTCAGTTTCTATAGGTTCTGGAAATCCTGTGGGACGTGAAGGACCTGCAGTATTAATTGGCGCAAGTGTTGGTAACACAATTGGTAGGAGACTCGGTTTCGAAGACGACTCCCATCTTAGAGTCTTCTTGATGATGGGCTCTGCTGCTGCAACCGCTGGTATTTACAAAGCACCATTAGGGGGAGCTCTCTTTGCTACCGAAGCTCCATATAGAAGAGATGCCCGGCTTGGATATTTTGTACCCACTGTTATTGCAGCTTTGAGTTCATTTGTTGTATTCATAGGTCTCTATCCTCTAATTACTGGGAACGGAGCTGGACCATTATTCACCTTCAGTGCGGCTTTCAGTTTCGATATCACAGTGATTCCCTTTTTGATTCTGTTTGGAGTTGTTGCGGGTCTCATTTCAATAGTCTTTGCTGTGAGTCTTATGGCTACGCGTAACTTCTTCACAGTAAAATTACCTGATTGGGCAGATCCTATTGCAGGTTCACTCCTTGCATGTGGAGTCATCTTTATCACTTCATTATTTGTTGACCCATCCCTTACAATTGCTGGAATGGGTTATGATGTGATTAACACACTAGCCCTAAATCCTCAACCATTACTTATGATTGTGATTTTACTGTTAGGAAAGTTATTTGCATCATCCTTTGTTGTGGCTGGAAAGGTTTCAGGAGGCGTTCTTGCATCATCACTATTTGTAGGTGCTATGTTAGGATCGTTTTTCGGAGAGATTTTCTTCCCTGCTCATGTCCCTGCTTTCATGGTTTTAGGAATGGGTGCAGTTCTTGCCGCCACAACAAACACTCCTGTAGCAACTACAATCATGATGCTTGAGATGAGTCTCTCATTTGACCTTGTCATTCCACTTGTGATTTGTATATGTGTTTCATATCTAGTAAGTGCAGGTACTTCACTATATGAAGGTCAGAAGATTAGTAGGGATGATGAAACCCCAGAATTCTTTGCTAATGTTATCCCAGAAAGAAAACTTGGCTTTGAAAAGATTGGTGGGGGAGAGGAATCCCAATCGGATGATGACGATATCAATGTGGTTTAAAGAATCAATAACGCTTCTCCCAAAATTAATAGGCAAAGACATGGATATGGAATATCTAGGGAGATTGGATTAGTGGTTGTAAATCCACTTGTCGATATCTGCTCTGGAGGAAGCATCTTTGCAGAGGAAATTAGCAAGCACGCTCTTGATTCTATGTCTTATACTATCAACCTTACCCTTTCTTTTTGGTGAGTCAGAAGGAGGTGTCATTCAGCAATCTTCGAGTGAACCAATGACACTGGACTTCAATGCTTTGTCTGAAATCTATGGGGAACAAATACCAGTAGTCATTCGGATTGAAGATAGATTATCAAAACGGATAGAAGGTCTCATCACATCATTGAATCTTGAATTCAGTTTCGGATGTGCGAGTGAGAGTCACATTGGTCCCTACTATCTTTTGAAAGGATCTGCAAACAGTCTGCAGGCATTGACCAATTTGGGCATTATCACAGAGATTGCCCCTCAGACACATGCTCAATTTCTAGAAACACCGAGAGACATCTCTATTCCTGAAATCAATGCTGATGATGTCTGGCGTATGCTTGATGATTTGAGTAGAAACATCACGGGTAAAGAGATTCTCATTGCTGATCTTGACTCTGGAGTTGATTGGCGACATCCAGACTTGTGGTTTGCTGATGGCGGCCAGTACTCTTGGTTTGACCAGATTCCAAATGGTCAGCTGGATAACGGAACTGATGGAATAGATTTCAACCCTGATGGAATAATCATGCCTGATGAGGCGCTCTATTTTATCGACCTGGATGGTAACGGAGTCTTCAATGTACGAACAGAGTGGGCATGGGTTGACAACACAACACAGAATGCATTTCCTGACATTGGTGAACCTTTCTTTGTCGTGAACGATACTTCGGGTGATGGTCTTCTAAACCTCGGAGAACCTTTGATTATGCTGGGTACTCCTAAAACTAAATACATTGTTGAAAAAGATGGTAATCCATCACCAAGCATTCAAACCTGGGAGCGCGGAGTAAATCTCACCTTAACAACTCATACCGATGACAGCCCGTATGGTGGAGGTCATGGCACAGCAGTTGCTGGAATTTTATTGGGTGGACAGATTGGGTATCGCGAATATGTTGGGGTAGCTCCTGATGCTGAGTTAATGATGATTCGCGTTCTGGGTAACCAGTATACTTGGCTCACGATTGAAGAAGGTCTTACCATCGCTAACAACACTGGGGCTGATGTTATTCTCACTGAGGTAGGATCTTGGACTTGGCATTATCTCGATGGGAGTTCTGTTGCTGAACAGATGATTGATCTCCTTGTTGCACAGGGTATACCTGTGATTTCACCAAGTGGTAACCTCGGGGGTAGCGACAAACATGCTATGATTGCGACTGCGCCTAATACTCCGCATCTAATTGACTTCTCTGTTCCCCCTCCTGATGGTGTTTATGTGAGTGAGGATATCACTGAGGTCTACATCACTGTCCTAACTGTAGATCCCACTGATTTCGTAGCAAGTAATTTCAGCCTGTGGATTAATGGAACAACAATTTACCTTCATCCCGGAATTGGTGAATGGACGTGGTATCTTGAACCAAATGTAATCCCGAATGTGAATGTGCAATCATTTACCTCCATCTCTGTCAGGGGAGCAAAGATGCTTGCTATTTGGCTTTACGGAGTACTGCCGACTACACCTCCTGCTATGCCATATCAGCTCAATATCTCGACACCTGATGCAGTCACGATTCATACGTATATCTCCGATGATCAAAGTGAAGCGATTGTAGAACTCAAGTCGCAAGACACAAGATACAAAATAATGGAAATAGCCACGGAGA
>JBHLRT010000019.1:4965-10728 GCA_048882305.1 Candidatus Thorarchaeota archaeon | reverse complement strand
GGTCTGGTCTGGGGAACGAATATCTCGGATAGCACTCAGTATGGCATAGACAATCCAATCTATTCCTATGGAATGAAGGATTGCAGAGTTGTATTTGTTGACAATGAATTTCTCAACAGAACCGCATACGAGTTCATATATGACGGTGCCTTCCAACTTGGTGAAAATGAAATCATTGTGTCTCAACTCTTCATTCACTACGTAGAAGAGGTCTTTGACATTGTCCTTGAAATTAATGATACAATAGATGTTGAGCTCCTTCTTGGGTCTAAACTTATCCCATCCGCACCTTTGAGCTCTCTTGGTCGCTACAGTGTAACTGATCTTAAGATAGTAGGTATCTTTGACCTTCGATCATTTGGGTCAATGATTGAACGTGCACTTCCCTCCTATCCTGGAGGGCGTGAGAATTATCAACATACCAACCTTCGATACGAAGTAATGGGTATTCGTGACAGTATCCTTATGCGTACAGACCAGATTCCTGATGATTCTCTATCACCGAACGGGTTCTTTAGAGAAACCATGCTGGTACGAGTATCCGCAGGCGCATTAGCTCTAGATGGCCCTCAAAATGTTGCAGACAATCTCTACGAACTAGCTATCCGTACAAGTGAGTTGTATAATATAACATGGGATGGCCAAGACAAGATAAATCAGTTGCAGTCTGTTGTCAATACGTACGTATCCACCCTTGACCTTTCTATATTGGCTCTACCAATCATTCTATTGGCACTATTCTTCTCAGTCTTTGCTGCTGACACATTCATGGCTCCACGTCATGTAGAAGTTGGAATTATCAGATCGAAAGGCGCAAGCTATTCCCAAGTATCATCTGTGTTCTTATGGGAATCAGCGATAATAGCTGCAATTTCCGTTGGTCTTGGTATTTTGTTCAGCGTGCTCTTTGCACCACTGATTCCATCAACTACAAGCTTCATGGCTTTTGACTGGGAAGTGTATACCTTCTACTTGTCAAACACCGTTGTTAGTTTGAACACTATCATACGAGCTATCAGTCTAACTGTTCTCCCTAGTCTGTTGTTTATCCTTTATCTTGCAAGAAGAGCAGCCTCCACTGAAATCAGTCTATCTCTGGCTGAAGTGACTGAAGAAACTACAGAACAATCGGAGGCCCATGGATTTACAATTGGAGCTTCAGTCTTCCTTCTTGCACTTGTCGTTGTCATGATGTATATCCTCCCCAGACATCCGATTCTATTCTTCATGGAATTAGCACTGGGGACAGCGGCGTGGTTCTTCATAGCCTATAATGGCTCGAGAATATCACGTGTTGGCTTAGCAAGGGTGTCGAAGAAACTCTCCTTCATCTTGGGTCAGAAGAACCTTATTTCTGCAGGCTATCTGAAGATGCGGAAGGGTAGAATCATCCCCCTAATGGTTGTCCTTGCGTTAACAATGTCTTCAACCATTGCCTTCGCTGTGCAATCAGAGAGCTTACGGGTAGATCTTGGTCGTGAGGTTAACTATGCATTAGGTTCTGATCTCAGAGTAGATTGCACAATACGCGAATTCAACTTCACTAATGACCTAAAGACATATCCGGGTGTAGATAATGCAATGGCTGTGTTGAGGACCTGGGCTGAATTAGGTCCTGATCGGATTAGCATCGAGGCTTTATCTCCCCTTGATTATGCTAGTATAGGGAAATTTGATTCCTCAAGCTTCAGTGGTGTATCTCCCGATAGTATTCTATCTGCTTTGAATGCTACACCAAATGGTATAGTCATAAGTGAATATCATGCACAACGTTGGAACAAGACTGTTGGTGACTCATTGACTTTATCGATGAGTGGTGTTGGAACGTTACAGCTCGTTCCATTCGTGGTAGTTGGAACAGTCTTTAGTGCACCGGGATTCGGGTACGCTTCACACACAGATATTCCATACTCTAGTTTGGGCGCAGGATTCGGGTTTAGCTCTGACTACGATGGTTTTGCAATCGCGAATCGGGAGTATGTCGCAGATAAAATCGAAGAGGAGGGAACCACTCTCTTCATGGCGGATCTAACTGATAATGCAAACCGTACTCTCTTACTCGGTGAACTCTCCGCTCTAACAGGTGTGGTTGCAAACACTCCTGAAACCTTTGACCTAAAGGCACATTCTCTGCAGACTGCGCTCTTCTTAAACACGATCGAGGGATTATTCTCAATTGGTTTCGTCATGTCACTCACCCTCAGCATATTTGCTCTCTCTATATCATTAGGATCAGTTGTGAGAGAGCGAAGAAAAGAATACGCTGTCATGCGTGCAATTGGAGGTTCACAACGCCAAGTTGTCAGTATGGTATTCTCAGAGTTTAGCGGCGTAGTCATCGCATCTCTAGCGCTCAGTTTGCTACTTGGTGCGATATTTGGATTTGTGATGGGTTTTCTGGTGAATATGATGAGTCCATTCTCAAGAACACTTTCAGCGACTATTGCGTTCCCATATGATTTTCTTTTGATGGTGTTGTTCATTGAGATGCTAACGATGATTATTGGGGCATATCTTCCTGCCCGAGAAGCAGCGAGGACTGATCCTGCTGTCGTATTAAGAAACATGTGAGGTGAGAAAATGGCCAAGAAGAAAAACAAGAACATCCTAAAGGGCAACCCCCTCTGGGCTATTGGCTATGCAATCACCTCAATGAAGAATAACAAGGTCCGAAACGTTGGTATTGCTCTTATCCTAGCAATCAGTGTTGCCGTTCCCACCACTATCTTTGCGTGGACCACCACGGGATCTCGTTTAGCTGTAGAAGACTACTTTGATACGAATTCCTATCAGTTCAGCATTCAGAATGCAGCGGGATCCTACGATTACTCTCACCTCTTTGAAGCACAAGACCTAATCATGGGCAGTCCATTTGCTGAGTATGCGCATATCACTCCTAGTACTGTAGGAATATTTCGAATGGATGGAACGACGCCTGAATGGGACTCGTACTATACTGGAATACCAAATTATGCGCAGGGGCTCAAAGACTGTAGAGTCATAATTGTAAGCAATGAAATAATCAGTGTTTGGGCTAACGAACTAGAGTTTTCTGGGAATACTACGATCAATCCGGGAGAAGTGTTGGTTTCTGATAGATTCATAGACTTCACCGAAGAAATGTTTGCTCGAACTCTCAATGTGACTTTAGAGTTAGGTCTTGGATCGGAGATAAGTCTGGATGTTCTACGGACATACTATTCTCCTGTAATAGGTAGACCTTTTGACCCATTGTTACTACATCGGCAGATTGTACGAAATCTCACCATTGCAGGTATATACTCGGTTACCAGACCGTCGATTGTAGTTCAATCTATTCAATCAATATCTCGCACAAATTATGATCCCCTTGGCGAAGCTTCCAGCGTACTAGGACTTACTGATTCAGTATTGATGTTGCCTGAGGAGCTCGGAGCTGAATCTGTCGAAACAATCACGAATGAAGGATTCTTTTCTCCCGTTGAATTTGTACGGGGCTCTGCTGATGGTCTTGTTAAGGCTGGTGTGACAGATGCTGCTCAGAACTTGTTGAACCTGAAAACACAGATTGAAGAGAGCGATTCGGTTCTGAATGTAGTTGGTCTTGATAATATCGACAGTCTCCAGACTCACATCTCAACATATATTCAGAGCCAAGTACTGATTATCTTGGCTTTCCCAATAATGATAATGAGCCTGATGCTTACTATTTTCACCTCAGAGACCTCTGTTTCTCAGAGAAAGGGTGAGATAAGCGCACTTCGCGCAAAAGGTGCGTCATTTAATCAGATATTTTCTGCGTTTATCTGGGAATCATTGGTATTGTCTATAGCTGGCTTACTAGCTGGAATGCTCCTTACTGTATTTGCTGCTCCCTTGATGGGCGCTTCAACAGGATTGTTATCATTTAATCCCGTTCGATATGCGGCATTCGTAGCGAAAATGACAATTCCTCTGTCAGCTCTCGCTCTATCGTCAGTCATTGCACTGTTCCTCCCCGCTGCTTACCTATTACATGTCGCACGAAGGATTGATGTTGCAGAAATTGGGCAACCAACATCACGGATGACCTATGAAATACCAGAGGAAACCAACATCTGGGTGTACGCGATAGGTCTAGCTGTAACATTAGTAATTCTTCTCGTAGTTCCAGTATTCTTCAATCCCGTTGGTCAGACTGCATTCATCGAGATATTAATAGCTACAGGAATCTTATTCCTTTCATCATACCTTGGTTCAAGAGCTATGCGTCTGGTTACTGCTAGAGCATCCGAAAAAACTGGTCGTTTGCTTGGTGAGAAGAAACTCTATCTTACACAGAGTCTTCGAAGACGTAAGGGTCAATTCATTCCACTACTTGTGATTTTGACATTGACACTGACCACTACAACAATGATGCTCGTTCAGACTGCAAGTTTCAAAGATACCCTTACGAATGAAGCCAATTACGCACTTGGCAGTGATATCCGGATTGAGGTCCCAGAACACGATTTTGACTGGGTAGACACTCTTGAAAGCTACCCTGGTGTTGTCAGTGCTACTCCTGTCATAGAGAGTCTCTCTTACGTTGGGACTGAAGCATTCTATCTAGAAGGATTGGATGCTGCGGCGTATAATACAATTGGAACATTCAAGTCGACAAGTTTTGTGAGTGGGTCTCCAGCAGAGGTTTTAGCTGCACTATATGGCACTCCAAATGGCATCATAATAAGCCAATTTTACTCTGAGGTTTGGAATTTGACAGCTGGAGATTCACTGACCATCAGAGTAGGTGGAAGCATCAACACTGGATTCGAAGTTGTAGGCATTATGAAAAGTGCTCCCGGTTTCGGAATGGCATCATCGAGTGATCTTGATGGAATTCCATTTGGTGCATATTTTGACTTTCAGCCAGGCCGAGGAGGCTTTGCATTAGTCAATTTGCAATTTCTCTCCGGTGTTGCTTCAATAGACACATCAAGGGTATTCCTTGTAGGAACAACATCGCTCGAAGAAGCATCTGCACTGGTTGACTATGCTAGTGACATCCCATACTCTGTTGTTTACACCACAGATACAATTGAGTTTGGCTCTGATACAGTCACTGGTCTTTTCTTGGCTGGTATTCAAGGGCTTACGATGATTGCATTCATCATGTGTGCGGCCATGGGCATTGCATCAATTGCCCTCTTCCTAGGTTCTGCAGTAATGGAACGAGAACCAGAGTATGCATTGTTCCGTGCAATTGGCGGAACCAAGAAACAGGTGGTATCATTAGTATTTGGTGAGTTTGCCGGAAGCGTTCTCGCCGCTGTCCTGATTAGTTTAGCCCTCGGGGCGATATTTGGTTATACAATGACACTATTGACATTTGGAATATCATCCGTGTGGCCTATATTGCCCAAGATTTTGACCTATCCTCTTGTAGTCATGGTCTTTACTGTTGCAATGGAATGTATTGCTATGATAGCTGCATGTTATTTCCCCGCAAGAAGAGCGGGTGGAACTAACCCAGCTGATGTATTGAGAAATATGTGAGGTAGTAAAAATGAATTCAACTGTAGAAATGGAAGACGAACTTGATCTATACAGTGACCTACCAGATGATGTAGTAGTTAGCGTCAATGACTGCTATAAAATCTACAAGGCACAAGAACTCGAGGTGGTAGCGCTTAGTGGTGTTTCCCTTCAGATTCTAGAGGGAAAGATTATGGCGGTCGTTGGCCCCTCAGGTTCCGGCAAGACTACACTGATCAATGTGATTGGTGGAATCACCAAGGCAACCGTTGGCAAGGTCTACTGGGC
>JBHLRT010000019.1:0-4955 GCA_048882305.1 Candidatus Thorarchaeota archaeon | reverse complement strand
CAAATCTAAGAACGGATATCACAAAATTGAGTGAGAGAGTTCTAACAGAGGCTAGACGCAACTTTATTGGATTTCACTTCCAACTTAACAATCTACTACCTCATCTAAATGCATGGCAGAATGTTGAGCTAGCTGCAAGAATCGCTGGTGTGCCCCGACAAATTCGGAAGGAAAGGGTTGACCGTCTCATTAAACTTGTAGGACTTGAAGAACGGAAACGTAACAAAGCCACAACTCTGAGTGGTGGAGAGAAATCTCGTGTTGCGATTGCAAGTGCTCTTGTTAACCTAATTGATACTGAGGGGAAGGGACTCGTCCTTTGCGATGAGCCCACCGGGGACTTAGATCCCGAAACTGGTGAGAGAATTCTTGATCTATTTCAGGAGTTGAATGAAACCATTGGAACTTCATTCTTCATTGTCACGCACAGTCAACAGGTTGCATCAAAGGCTGATGTGACTGTAGAACTCCGCGATGGAGTCATCTCAGGATTTCACCAAGATGGAATCGACCTTGACATGCTTGATACAACCCGAATTGTCAGACTGGATGATAAACATAGATTGCCGATGCCTACTGACTTGCTCGATTTGGCAGGTTCTCCAAAAGAATTCAGGTTAAGTTATGTGGATAACAAATTTGTTCTTGTACCTCAGACTGGCGAGGTTGTTGATCAGATGCGTGAGAAGAAGACTCGACTCTGTAGGGTCTGTGGTGCTCAGATTCCTGGTGGAAAGTTCATCTGTCCCAACTGCGGAAGTCAGGTCACGGTATAGCTCAAGGAAACTAGAAACTTGCCTCTGGCGAGTCGCTTTTCTTGAGGAGCGCAACAAGTTGTTCAATTGTTGTCCAGTGTTCCATATATTTTCGAATTATGCGGCGTTCTCTCTTCAGATTCTTGATTCCGCTAAGCTCTAGCTCCGTTTCGATAAAACTGTAAATCTCTTTGCCCTTCTTATCGAAATCGGTTAGAATGAGAACTTGTCCATCTTTTCCAGCATGTGTTAGAATTTTGTTTAGAAGTCTGGGTCTTGATAACCCTGTCTGACTCTTAATTATGGGTGCCTTCAGACCAAGGTTCCGAAGAACCAAAGCATCCCGTTTTCCTTCTACTATAACCAGTAGATTTTGATATCTTGAGTCAAGTGATTGTATGGTTTCAATAAGATTTCGCTCGTTTTCAGTAAGTCTTCCCAGTCGTTGTTGCTCAATAGTTCTCCAGAGACCTTCTTTTCCTTTGTCGGATTCATTCTTCTTTTCAGTCAAAAGATCACACCATATCTAAACTAAGGGGATATCGCGATCTTCATGGTTTCCCCCTTGCTCATCTTTTCAAGTGCCTCGTTGATCTTTGCAAGTGGCATCTCATGAGAGATTAAGAGGTCTGGATTTACGTTTCTAGCGATTATCAAATTCAATGCTTGTTCAACATGTCTTGGTTTAAGATGGAATACTCCCTTGATTGCTAGTTGACCATAGTGGAATCTTACAGTGTCGACTTCGAATTTTGTTCCTGATGCAGCTCCACCAAACAGAACAGTCGTTCCAGCATCACGTGTCATCTCCACTGCTTGTTCCCATGTCTGAGGAATTCCCACAGCTTCGATCACGACATCTGCTCCGTATCCTGAGGTTTCCTCCTTTACTCGTTCAATCGGATTCTCCTTAGCTGGATCAATGATGATATCCGCACCAGCTTTCTTAGCTATGGTTCTTCTTAGTTCTGCTAGGTCTGATGCTATCACTGTGGAAGCTCCATGCTTCTTTGCTAGCATTATGAGCATTTGACCAATTGGACCTGCCCCAATAACGACTACAGTATCACCCAACTTGATGTTTGACTCTTCAATGCCATGCACAACGCAAGCTAACGGTTCAGTGAGGGCTGCATCTCTGAAGGAGAGAGAATCTGGAATCTGATGCGTGTTCCATCTGACTACTCCCTCTGGCACTCTAATATACTCAGCAAACGCACCATTCACAAGACTATCCTTTAGTTCGGCGCAAAGGTTAGGCATATCCCTTTTACAAAAGAAACATTCACCACATGGTGCAGAGTTTGTAGCCACTACTCTCATTCCAACTTCGAAGTTCTTTGCACCAGGTCCGATTTCTTCTATAGTTCCGGCATATTCATGACCGAAGAGTGATGGAATGCGCTTTATGAGAACTGGATGGCCTCTCTTGTATGTCTTGACATCCGTACCGCATGTGAGGGCTGTCCCGACCTTTATCAAAAGTTCACCCGGACCAATTTCAGGAACTTCAGTTTCCTCGTATCGAACATCACCGATGCCATAGTACATTGCAGCGTTCATTTTGCGAGACATAAACCTCAACCTTGAGCACTTTTAGCCAGTCTGTTTAAATCACTTCCTGACTGTCAAACCGTAATGCTTAACCATCCAACACCTGAGATTGAAGACGGATGGTTTGTCATGCACATCAAGTCTAGATATCCCGAAAGTATTGAGTATCATGCCACAAGCGAGTGGGATGGAAAAACTGGTGGGACAATAACTGTCAGCGATGCCCGTCAGATCGTCTATGATACTCCAAAGACTTACGCTGGTCGAGGTGAGGGGATTTGTCCCGATGAGATATTTGTATCAGCGGTACTTGGTTGCTTGAACAACACATTCCTCGATTTTCAACGTCGTTTTGAGATGGAGCTCATCTCAATCAATCTTGAAGGAATCACAAAAGCAGTCTTTGATGGTGAGGGTTACAAGATCATAGGATTCAAAGTTACTGGTAATGTCGTTGTAGGTGAAGATGAGCTAGAAACCGGACAAAGATGTGTGGAACTCATGAAACAATACTGTCATTTAACAAGAACCATCAGAGAATGTATACCCTTTGAGTATGACATCAAGGTAAGTGAGGCGTGAGCTAATTTTCTACCTCCTTCATTAACTCTCCAATTCTCGTCATGTATAATTCGATGTTTGTCCACTGTCCACCTTGAAAGAAGACGCTTTTGCAATACTCACACAACCAGAACTCTGTGTAGTGTCTGTAGGTTTGGTCGGGCACCAAGTCCTTAATTCGATCCTTTTCATCACCAACAAGATGAGTAAGGGAACCATTACATTTTGTGCAACGTGATATGGATGGGTCTGCAACTGGACTGATCCCAAACCTCAGAAACACACTCGCAACTTCTTCATCAACAGTCCCCCGAACTAGCATGAACTCTGCGCCTGCCTCTTCTGCCCTTCTAGACAATATCGCATCTGATGTCAATAAGACCCGTTGTTGTTCTATGGCAATTCGCAATAAATCGTCATCATGCATCTTTGTGGAATAGAATGTATCGTTCCCTGTAAGTCTGAGCCATGTGGCTAACTTTCCAAGCATTGCATCGACAATGAATTTCTTCATCCTTTTTCACCAAAGAGGACTCTTACTGCATTTTTCCACATGACCTTCTCTATCTCATCTTCTCTAATCTGTTTGTGGCCTTGGTCTATCAACTCTGAAGGTATCTGCAACTCCATAACGAACTTAGTCCACTTCTTGAGGGGCATTGTGTACTCGAATAAGGGAAAATCACTTCCAAAGATCACTCGATTAGGAAACACACGCCACATTTTTGCATCGGCAATCATCTGATAGAACTTCATTGGAACCGAAGCAGCAGATACTTGCCATCCCGAAATATCGACCAAAACATTAGGATTCTTTGCAGCTATCATTAAGGCCTCGTCTTGCCATGGATACCCTACATGAGCTAATACAATATTCAGGTCAGGAAAATCTGCCGCAACTCTGTCGACATATGTAGGACGAGCGTATTTCACATGTTTGTATCGTGACGTGAATCCCTGGTGAATAGTGATAGGTATGTTTAGGTCAATACATAGTTGATAGTAGGGGTCAAATTCTTTATCATCAGGATAGAACCCGTTTGGAGGATACATTTTCCATCCTCTACAACCCTTCTCCTTTACAGCTCGTTCGAGTTCCTTGAGTCCTGCTTCTCCTCTTCTGGGGTCTATTCCAACAAATGTGATAATATTCGGATAGTCTTGCACCTCATTAGCATGCCAATCAGTTTTCTCCGTCAGCGAAAGGGGCATCTCTTGATGTAAAGCACTATCTATAGGAAGCACAACAGCACGCTCCACGCCACATTCTTGCATAGCGTCATGTAGAGATTCAACTGTAGAGTCAAGAACTGGATCAGCTCCAACCCTTTGAGCAGCAATTATCCGAGCTTCCAAATCTCGTTTACTGATGATCTCTCGGGACCAGGTGTGTGTGTGAGCATCGATAATTCTCAAATTTATCCTCTCTATAATTCACTATGAATCCTCTGCAGTTCATCAATTATCCCTGTGGAAACTGTGACACTCCCTAATCCAGTATAGTGCACTGTCCCGTGATAATCACTTCCTCCGGTACGTACAATCTCTAAGTCTTTAATGGCTTCTCGCACTTCATCTGATGATCGATCCATCCCCATGAATTTGTAATCATACTCAACCTCAACACCAAGTAGTCCGACATCGATTAAATCATCAATGAAAGAACGAAGATTATCTAGCTTAACAGTGAGGGGGTGCGCCATTATTGGAACTGCTTTGACAGACCTAAGAAGTGTTACTGCCTCAATTGTGTCCATCCTTGCCTTTTCAACAAATGCGGGTTTATCAGAGGCTAGGTACTTCTCAAATGCTTCTAATGTGGTCTTTACATATCCTTTCTTAATCAGCAATTGTGCAACATGTGGTCGACCTGGGCTGTCGACTCCTTCAAGGTCCTCATATAATTCATCGAGGGTGACATCCATCCCAAGATCATTCAGTTTCTGAATCATTTTAGGTAACCTGTTGTGGCGACCCGCTCTCAGTACCTCTAGACCATCATTGAGAGGTTTCGAATCAAGTGGTACAAAGTAACCCAGAATGTGTAGCTCTTTCTTCTCATATACCGTGCTGATTTCAACCCCC
>JBHLRT010000018.1:0-10778 GCA_048882305.1 Candidatus Thorarchaeota archaeon | reverse complement strand
GGCGAAGTGCTCGACCCGCTGTTGTTGTATCTCGATTTGCTAAGTTAGAGAATTCTTCTTTTACATCTTCATCGCCACGAAGTGACTTCCCAGCCAGATGTTCTGCTGCATTTGAAAGATTACAAACATCATCTAGTACCTGTAATGTCTGAGAGTTAAGAATGTCTTGTGATGTCAGTACGCCTGCCTTGTCAAGCAACTGTTGTCCAGCTGTGTCCATTAGCTCCTCATTGCTTGTGATTCCTCTGAGTACGATATCGCCATCTGTAAGATAATTCGTTGCCGCCTCGTACAGTTGTTGGTCACCGTTCTTTTGCAACTCTTGCAAGTAGTCATAACCAGCTTGGACCTTTTCCTTCTTAATCACCTTAGCAAGTTCTTGCTCACGACGGATTTGGTCCATCACTTTTTGAAGGGCATCTGATTGTTTCTTGGTTGCGGCTTGTGCTGCTTCAGCCTTCTCTTTATCGCTGAGTTTTGGGCGTTCAACCTTTTCACGCCCAAGAAGAATGTCCTCCGCAATTTCTCTAGCTATATCTTGGTCAGGAGGAAAAGTTGTAAAGACTGCTGCTTCAAGAAAATCCTCGAGAGTCAGCTTTCCATTACGGAAATATCTTGCAGAGAGTAGTTGCGGGATGGATTGAGTCTGACGAACACTTGGCTTTTTAGCAACATCTTTTCGTGCCCTCATCCTTTTTGTAAACTCATATGCAAATGGAGGGGCATTGCTAGGAACCGGAGTAATCTTCGGTTGAGCAGCCATGTTAAGTGACCCCTAGTGTCCTCCTAACTAGTGAATTGACGGCAGGATCAGGGTCTATGCCTGGTCTGAACCGTAATGCACCCACTAACACATAGGTCGCTGCTTTGGACAAGGTAGCATGGGTGATTGTCTTTTCTTTTTGCCGCTTCGTCATCTCTGCAGCCAGACGTGAAATGGAAATACCTGCTCTGATACTCGCAGGGATCTCAATGTCG
This sequence comes from Candidatus Thorarchaeota archaeon, assembly GCA_048882305.1. Taxonomy (GTDB): domain Archaea; phylum Asgardarchaeota; class Thorarchaeia; order Thorarchaeales; family Thorarchaeaceae; genus SMTZ1-45. Next base: position 9,800 of record JBHLRT010000018.1, on the reverse strand, counting down.
GTATTGACTCTCGTGGATGAGACCAAGCCATACACCTTCTCAAGAACTGCATCAGTGAGCTTGTACTCCGGGCAGTTCATCTTCACGATTTCGATTTCGGTTTCCTTCCTCGGATAACCGAGTCGTATCCAAACTCTCACTCGGTCTCTTAGAGCCTCACTCAGCCTGTGCGCACCAGACATTTCCTCAGGATTCATCGTCAATACCGGGAAGAATTCCTCATTTGCGCGTATTCGACCGAGTCGTTGCACGTTGATTGACCGCTCTTCGAATGGGTCCAATAGTGAGTTCTGAACATATTCGCTAAGACGATTACCCTCATTCAATCCGAACACTCCACCATAGACCATACTCTTCAACAGTGGACCGGGTTCAAATGCCTCTAGTGTGAATCCCTTGTTCAACACTATGGATGGATTAAACGCCCCTGTCAGATGGGAGGGTCTCACGCCTTCGTCCCCGGTGATCCAGTAGAGCTCTCTTCCGCTTCTCTCAGCATAAGCTCTCAAAAGTAAAGTTTTTCCGACCCCCGGAGGTCCTATTATCCCGGGTATCAAATTTGCGTTCTCACAATCGGTGAGTACATCAAAAGCATCTGCATACTGTTCTTTGATGACAATCCTGACCTCTTCAGAAACAGCAGCCTTAAGTCGCTCATCAAAAGCCTCTTGGAATTTTTTCATCTCGCTCTGCAACACAATGCCCCCATTGTTAGTACTAGGGAGTATGACTCAAGGGTATATAACCTACGCTCAAAATTGTTGAGATATGTGATAAGGATTGCTTTCGATGATATAGATCAATTGACACTATCAAAACACCCATGTCCTAGAATGGTAAAAGATGAGCGTTGATTTAATAGGAGCAAATCTGAAAGTCATCTGGTGCTCCATGAACTCAATGCAACATGACAATAAGCGCACAATAAAAGGCACAAATGTTTCTTCGATAAATCTTGAAGATATGATCATTTCAACCTTGTCTAGACTTGATATAGTACAGACCTCAATTCGTAAAATCGATTTAGCGCCATTAGAAACATGCAAGAATTTAGAAATATTGATGATTCAAGATAATTCAGAATTATGTGAAATTGACTTATCAGCCATATCACATCTTGAGAATCTTCACTCCTTAGCTGTTAGCGGGTGCAAGATTGATGAACTAGATCTTACTCCAATCAGTAGTTTAAAGAAATTGATATATTTAGATATAAGTAAAAATCGATTATCATATGTTGATCTAAAGCCAGTTACTCTCTGTCCTTCGTTACAAGATATCCATCTAGAAAAGAATCCACTTAATCTTGAACGATTAAAAATGCGAGAGATACACAAACTACAAGACCTCAGACTATTCTCAGTGAGAGGAGTTACAGACTTGACGAATTTCGAGCAGACATTCGATCTGACTGGGCTCATCTACTGTGAAAAACTGGAAGAACTTAGAATAGATGAAGATGTGTATCTGATATACAGCTATTTAGCAAAAGATAAAGAATGGCCAAAAGGTCTCTTGAAATATGAACACGAAGCTCTGATGACATACTAATATTCAGTCCCTACCTAGATCTGCAATGCACGGACCAAGTGATCAATAATCGATTGTTAGATGATATTGTGTCTGAAATGAGTTACCTCTCGAAGAATTTATCTTATTTGAGAAGAGAGTAATCAATGACGAGGTGGGATAGCAAATGGTGGAGAGGATGGCCACTCAGACATCGCACATTGAATACACAGCTCCACGAGGGTCGCTGTATGAGAACTCATTCTGCATTTTTTGTGGATTGATTGGGATTGTTATGTTCATAATTGGCTGGCTTATCTATACATTTGGACCGACAACATGACAGTTCACTGTTTTCGCCCAAGCTCGGAATATGTGAACAGAGCTGGTTCTCCCCCAGTATGATAAAATAGAGTTGCGGAATCCGAAGCGATTTCTCCAGCCAAAGCCATCCGAATCAACGCCAATCCGGCCTTTCCAGTATAAACAGGATCTAGGAAGATGCCCTCCATCTTTGAGAACATCTCGATGGCACTTACCACACCGTCCTCAAGTATAGCATACCCTTTCCCTATGAAACTCTCATCTACATTGATCTTTGGTTTGAAAGGTTCAATGGAGGGATAAGTTTGCACGGTCCGTTCAATTAAGTCTTGAACCTCAGTCTTTACTTCATCAGCGGGTTTGGCAACGGTGATTCCAATAATGTCAATATCCAAGCCCAATATATGATTACCAAGAATAAGACCTGCGAGTGTACCTCCTGTACCTACAGCCACAATGAGCCGATCAGGAAAGAAATCATTCTCCTTGAACTGGACACTGAGTTCTTCCATAGCAACTGCATAGGGAACGACCCCTACGGGCATAGCAGCACCAGCAGGAATTGCGTAAGGCGTCAAGCCAAAATCAATGAGGGTCTCCATGATACCATCGAGACGCTTGTTTAGTGTGAATGTGGATTCATCAGGAAAGAACTTGATCTCAGCACCAAGCATCCTATCCAATAGAAGATTCCCAGTATACTCCTCAGGTTCCTCACCACCAAGAAGAAGGATACATCTCATTCCTGCTACTGCTGCCACTGCAGCTGTCTGACGACAGTGGTTGCTCTGAATCCCACCTACTGTTACAAGAGTGTCACATTTGTTCGCCTTTGCATCACCAACAACAAACTCAAGTTTTCGAGTCTTGTTTCCACCAAAACTTATCCCGGTCTGGTCATCGCGTTTGATCCATAACTGGTCAAGCCCTATTGACGAACCAAGGTTCTTCATGCGGTGCATTGGTGTTGGAAGAAATGCAAACCGTTCGCGGGGAAGACTATCGAACATCGCCATCATGATACTCCTGTGAGGTATGAAATTAAGAACATCAATATCGCAGTCAAAATACCAGCAAATAGGGTTTTAGCTCCATACGACCACATGTTCTTCTTGGAAACTGCACCTAGGAAGAGACCCAGACAAAATATTAGAGCCAGACAAATAGCGATAGCAAAGTAAAAGGCGAGGTCGTATCCTAGATAACCTCCAGGCACAAAGAAGAGGGGTATAATTATGAGGAATGCAGCGACAGCAGGTGAGGCACCATCAACAAGTGCTACTACAACAGATGTGGTCCTCGTAGCTTTCGCATACATGGTTTCAGTCATGTCAGATAGCATTGCCTTACCTAATTCGTCAACTTCACGATCCCGTTCTGCGCTTTCAGTGAGGTAAGAACCACTAAAACCAGAGATTGCCATAGCGATACTTGTTCCAGCAGCTGCAAGGAGAATTGCGTTGAATTGAAGACTAGCTTCTACTGGATTTGCAGGATTTATGGTAATAAGACCACCAAGAATGAGACCAAGCATTGTGAGAGCGCCATCAAACATATTCATCGCGAGATATCTTCGCGCAATCTCTACACCCTTCGTTAATTCAAGGGCTCTCATAATCCGTTGAATTCGCCCACCTTCAAGGGTGGGGTATATACGGTTATCTTCGTCAGTGTCGGCCACAGAGTCCCTTACTCCATGAGTCAGATATTTGGAGTACTGACTGAGGTCTGTTATAAATTAATGGATTGTTCGCGTCCTAGGGGAAGAGTCCAAAGAACCAAAGTCCAGTCATCATAGCTAAAAGGACCCATGTAACAATTATCAGGATAATTCCTAAGAGAACCCACATCCAACATTCACAACATCGACTACAGCAGCCTTTTTCTTTCGGCGGCGGTGGCGGTTGCGTCCCATAATCACCAGGCATCGGAATCTCAGTCATAATAATCACACAATGCATTCGAGAATATAGTTTAGATTGCACGCCTGCATATGAGGATTGTCTGGGTGTAGGCACAGAGGTTTTAAGGGCTCAAACAGAACAGTTTTTGTGAATCTCTCCAGATTCCGAAGCACGCGAATAGGGGATAGGTGTTTTGTCCGAGAAGAACGACGTCTACACCATCTTGGATAGGCCAAGAGGTCTGAGATTAGTTGCAGTCACCCAGATGGCATTTGGAGTATTCGGATTATTAGCCACCATCGGACTCTTAGTTGCCACATATATTGAAGCGTATGAAACCATTGGTTATTTCTATAGCTTGGTATTATTTGTTGGTGTGGCATTCCCTTGTCTTGTCATCGGGAATTATGTCGATGATCTAAGACGGGGAGCAGTCATTGCCCAGATAGTCTATAGCTTGGCTGCAATTGGATTAACCTCATTCTTGATCTACATGAGAGGACTGTCTTATAGTTGGACATTTCCATTCCTTGAATTCACATTTCAGATAGCAATAGGCAACGTGGCAGCATTCATTGCTGTTATTCAGACATTGATTGTGCTCTATCTCATTATTAGATGGAGAGATGTGGTACCACCGCCTGGTGTCAGTGTTGAGAGGGATAAAACAAAAGCTAGGTTGCTTGAGGCGGGATTGATGCCATCACCTCTTGAGCCAGCACTCGTCGCACCTGATGGAAGTACATCTCTCACGCCTGAGGAAGAAAAGCGTGTTTTAGATATCCGAAAAGTCGAAACTAAGGAAGGCATGGCAATACTTTGCTCCAACTGTAATGGAGCTACACCTCTCTCCAATGTTAAGGACGATAATACTTTACATTGTGAGTATTGTGGAGTCACATTAGGTGTAAGTAGTGTTTTCGTCCCCTGTGCAAATCACAATGATATCCTTGCAGCAACCACGTGCGATGTCTGCGGAAATCACTTTTGCAGGCAATGTCTGACAGTCCAAGAGCCGCCCATTGACAAGAAGTGGGAAGGCTCAGCAGTATATCTTTGCAAGAAGTGCTTTGAGGGGAGATATAGACCAGCAGTTACAGCCGCCTCGTTGGTCATTCCAATAGACCAGTTATTTGCCACAGCTGGAGGAAGGTTCTCAAAAGTCGGGCAAATGTATAGTAGTTTTCTTGGAGCTTACGGACATGGAATGAAGTATCTTTGGAGAATACCTCTTCAGCTAATAGCGAGCATAGGGAAATCAGGAGGTGGAGGTGGCGGAGGGGATAACTGTGCCGGCGCGTTGATACTGATGGTCATTATCATAATTGCTATTCCTATTCTTGCTGGAATTCTCTTGCTCTTGGGTGCGATCATTATTATTCCAATTCTATTCTACGCGGGTCTTATTGCAGTCACTGTCGAAGCGGCTAAGATCATCAGTGGTACTGATTTTGTTTCAGTTGATAATGCTCGAGTGAAAGCAATTCATTCCCATCGCAAGCCAAAGATAGTAGAGTCGAAACTTCGACCCTCAGTCCGAGTCTGGGATGATGAGTTCAGACGAGCATCTTTAGATCATGAGAGATTGAGACAAAGAATGGAGATGGAACGAAGAGAACGCGAAAGAAGAAGAGAACAGCGTAGACGAGATGCTTCATTCTGGAGGACTCAATATGACTGAAGCAGTACAAAGCAACATTCTCTGTCCAGTCTGCGGGGGTCCTGTCAAGATTGATCATAAGGATAAGGTAAATCGTTGTGAGTATTGTGCAAGTCCAGTTCTTGGACCGAGTCAGAATCGAGACTGTGTTAATCATCCAGGTGTTCTTGCAAAGGAGGTCTGTCATGTTTGTGGAGATCTCGTATGTGAGGAGTGTTTCCAGAAGAGGGTTGGAGAGTATGGTGGAAAGCTTCTCACAATTGTCAACTGTAATAAACCAGCGTGCGTTGCTGACAGTGAGTGGGCTAAGCCCCTTAATGAGGAGTATCAAAGATTAGCCAACATGGATTGGGCTGATAGGATAGACAATGTCATACTTCGAGTCACGGGATTGGGAGCCATCATTATGATGGTCTTTGAGCTCATCTTTTTCATAGGAATCATGTATTTTCAATTCGTCTATCCAGCATGGAGTATGCCTTCTGTTTCCTTGGATTTGGGAGGTTTCGTATTAGGACCAGTCATAATGATTCCTGTCTCAATTCTACTCTTCTCGATATTTGGCAACTTTCTGGCTGCAATACTGCTTCAATCAGCCTTGCAGGTATACGTTCACGAGCGTCAGCTCGGTGCGGGAGTGACTCTATTGATAATCCTGGTACTCGAAGTCGCGCATTTGCTATTTAGAGGACTCTTCTTCAACCTGCTTTCCCTTCCAGTTGCATTCTTCCTGCCTTTAATGATAGGAGCATTCCTGTTTGGGACTATCCTTGTCTTCTTTGGTTCGCTCGCGGCGATATACATAGGAAACAAAAAACGTGTTCAACTCAAGAACGTAAGAGAGCAGCTCAATCTCTCAATCAAGTCGTGAACAACTGTTTCATTGATATCGGATTGAAATCACTCAGGCACCTCAAATAGGTCAATCAGTCGGAAACGGTCAACATCGACGAGACCTAAGTCGGTTATCTTTAGTTTGGGGATCACAGGCAATGATAGAAAAGCCATTGCCATGAAGGGTTCATCAAGAGGAGTTCCCAATTTGTGTGCTGCTGATTTCAAGTCTGTGAGCTTATCACTCACATACTCCATCGATTGGTCTGACATAAGTCCTGCAATAGGTAATGGTAACGAGTCAATCACTTTTCCGCCCTTGGCTAATGCAATACCTCCTTGCATCCTCACAATCTGAACAGCAGCTTGAATCAAGTCTTTGTCATTTGTTGCGACTGCGACAATATTATGTGAATCATGGGCTATGGAAGATACCATTGCACCATCCGTGATGCCCATCCCTTTAACAAATCCAACTGACCTTGGCTCAGAAGCATTGTGACGCTCAATGATTGCAACCTTTGCTATGTCTCGGTCAACATCCGGTACAACTAGGCCATCCACAACCTTTGGCTCTTCAATAAGACGTTCGGTGAGAATCTGATCAGGTATCATCCCAATCACGTTCATTCTATCTCCACGCGGCTTTACTTGGAAGTCTTCAGGTTCCAAATAATGAATGTTGACTGAACGTCGCAATCGAGGTTGTTTTTCAACACCGAAATCCTGAGCCATCTTTCCGTTCTTTGCAACTAGAACTCCTTGTTTGTATACCATCTCAACATTAATCTTTTCGAGAGAGTCCAGCACCACAATATCCGCAAGATAACCAGGAGCTACTGCGCCAATATACTGTAAACCATAGTGTCGTGCTGTAGAAAGCGACGCAACTTTAATTGCCAAAACAGGGTCCACACCCGATTTAATAGCTTCTCGAACCATGAAATCGATGTGCCCTTTCGTCATCAAATCGAGCGTGTTTCTATCATCCGTAACAAAACTACAGAATTCAGCAGTATGAGGCTGAATGAGAGCCGCAAGCGCATTCAGATTTTTCGCTGTCGAGCCCTCTCGAATGTGAATATGCATTCCCCGAGAGAGCTTCCTTCTTGCTTCTTCAATATCAACGCATTCATATTCTGAAGTAATTCTAGCGGCAGAGTAAGCATTGAGATCTAGCCCATCTAACTCAGGTGCATGGCCATCGATTCGTTTGCCCATTCTTAATGCTACTCTGATTTTCTCAAGAATCGAAGGGTCTCTGTAGATAACTCCAGGATAGTTCATTGCTTCAGCAAGTCCTAGGACATAATGTTCAGTCATTAGAGGTTTGATGTCTAGAAAGTCAAGGGAAACACCATTTGTTTCCAAATCGGTAGAGGGAACACACGAAGGCAGCATCATATAGAACTCAAGGGGTCCTCCACGCATACTTTTACTCATATAGAGGATTCCTTCCATCCCTAAAACGTTTGCAATCTCATGTGGATCCGCAACCACAGCACCAGTACCATGCGGAACAACAGCACGTGCATATTGGATTGGCATGACCATCGAAGACTCAACATGAACATGGCCATCAATGAAAGAAGGAGCCACATATTTGCCCTTTAGATCTATGACCTCACTACCAACATACTCACCAAGACCGGCGATGTAGCCACCATGGATGGCGAGGTCTCCAGGAGTGACCTCACCGGTAAAAACATTCACGACATTAGCATTCTTCAGTACTAAGTCTGCACGGGTCCTGCCAGCGGCCACGTCAATCATTTGGTCAAGGGGATAGTCTTCGGAACGTGATAGAAACATCTCTTCTCACTCCCATTGCTTTATGCGTGACCAATGAAAAGGGTTTCCAATGGACTTACTTTGTTGCTACAACAACTAATCTTTCTGCTTCATTGTCATAAGGACGGCCATCTAGAGCACCATAGATCTTGACATCAGAGAAACCAACCTGCTCTAACATCTCTTTAATCTCCATACCAGAGTAGATCCAGTGAATGACATTCCACCTATGAACCGTACCATCACGTTCGATGAATGTCCATACATTATGCATTTTGCTCCAATTCTCTATCGCTTCACGTTCTTCCAACAAAAAACCGTGCGGCCATTCAGACCAACTTTGACGCAAAAATATGCGGGCTAGAATCTCTTTTCCCATTGATTCGTATAAGAAACGTCCACCAGGTCTAAGTGAGGCATAGATATTCCTAAGAACAAGCATTTGCTCTTCATGGTCTTCGAAGTAGCTGAAAGAAGTAAACATACTTAGGGCTATGTCAAATGACTTCTTTCTGTAAAAAGTCCTCATATCATCCAGGACAAACTCAATCTCTAAATCTTCGCTTTTTGCAGAAGCCATTGCTTTCTCTAAATACAGCTTCGTTCTATCAACGCCAACAACCTTGTGACCTCTTCTTGCCAACTCCAAAGAATGCCGTCCAACTCCACAGCAGAGATCAAGTATTGTTTCATCAGGCATGATTCTACACAGAGATTTGATTGCATCTACTTCATTGGTAGTAAAAGCAATTCTCGCTTCGGTGAACATGATCGGTTCCATAATCTCCCAAAGTTTATCATTTTCATACCAAGGCAGTTGATGCTCCTCAGCCAATTCATTAACCCACCTTTCACGAATAACTACTATAGAGATATGAATCAGTGGACAAAAGGCTTTGGCTATAAAAAAAGAAGGAACATCGGTCTCGACCAAAGAGACCGATGATAGGCTATTCTATTTCTTGAACCGCTTGACATAGACAATGTATACAACAACGATGACTCCGACTCCAACCACCAGTGGGACTGCTACTCCGCCCAGAAGTGCCAGGATATTCGGACCTGGTGATGTGACTGGCTGAATGTCAAGTGGAGTGGTTTCCATTGGTGTAATCTCAAGCCAGACAAATCCGTCAACTGGATTTCGTGTGGTGTATAAATCCATTTGAAGAGTATCTGAAATTGCTCCGAATTGGAATGAAAATTCAGAGAGTGAGCCAACATAGGTGTCATCGAGATCGGTCCATCCAGTCCAATGACCCATACCTGCGTAGAGACTGAAAAGACCAACATCCATATCGTTCAGACCACCAGTCTTCACTGTCACATTGTACCAAACACCAGGAGTGGTGTTCAACCACACCGCCCAATCCTCACTTGGAATTGGAGGCAATAGGAGTGTTATGTTAGTGCTTGCCGCTCCTGCTGTGACATCAAGGCTATCGAAACCTCTGAAATACTGATCATCCATATTCATGACCTGTATTGTAAGGTCAACTGGATAGTCTATGTAGTCATTAGTTGCGCCAGCTGTGTTGTTACTGACAGTATACGCACAAATTGCTAGATATGACTGTCCTTCAATCCAGCTCTGGTGTGGATAACTGATTGTACCATTATCCCAAAAAGATGGATGAGGAATTATCTGAGATCCGTCCCATCTGTTTGCTAGAGTCATTGTGGTGGAGTATAATCCTGACCCTGAAGAATCATAGAGGGTAACATCCAGCCACACAGTGACATTGTCCTCATTGTTAAGGAAGAGGGTAATATTATAC
>JBHLRT010000017.1:0-10792 GCA_048882305.1 Candidatus Thorarchaeota archaeon | reverse complement strand
TGGACTCAAGAGTTTTCGATATGTTGCACTGTGATGAAGATGGTGAAATCGAAATCGAAGGCGTGTCTACAGATATTCCTACCTGTAACGAGATTCAACTAGATATCATTTCGCAACGCGACATTCACAACCAAGCAGTTGCCCACGCCATTTCAGAGAGAATTGATGATTTTCAAGAACACTTTGAAGGTTTGATTCTTCAACCCAGTCAACAGTTTGAGGTATCTGAATTAGGAATCAGGTTTGTGGTTAGATCGATGAATCCTATAGGATCACAAACAAAAGCCGCAAGAATTGCTTGGAAAAATCTTCTCAAGATTAATCTTGGAACATTAGATACTAAGCCGTGTAATCTTTGCTTGATTATAGAAGTTGCAGCTGCGACTCAAATTGCTGATGTGTCCATTGGTTCGGATGTTATGACACGACATCAAGCAATCATAGACACCTTGTCTAGTCTTGAGTCCGAGTTAAGCAGTTATAACAATCAACTCCAATTTGCCGCATATGTTTATTCTGATGAAGTGCATCCATTCGTTACATTCAACTCACAGTCTGGTGAAGAATCTGAAATAACCTCCCTTGATTCACCATCACTCATCAAAGCTCTTAGAAAATGGGTTGACACCTCACTTGATGAATTTCTGAAAAATCCATCTAATCCTGGTCTAGCTATCAAAAATGGTTTGGAAAGGGCTCAAACTCTTAGTGGGATGAATGGTTTTCCAACAACTATTGTATTCTTTTCAAGTGGTGTGTATTCCGCGGGTCAAAATCCTGTCATGGTCACTCGTAAAAACAAAGGAGATAAAGATGTCAGGTTTCTAGCTATATCTGTAGGTATCGATTCTGCAACAGACATTATGGATGCAATAGCTAAAGAAGGGAATGGAATCTCTATTCATCTTGATAGCGATAGTGTTGTCAATTCTATTGTCGATAAGATCAATGATATAATGAAAGGTGCGGGGTGATTTTCTTGAGTAAAGATCTAGTTACACATCTTCAAGCTTGGTACCATAGCGGACAAATTACAGGATATATTCACTCCAAACTTCCTGAAGGCCCATTGAAGACAGGGTGGATTGAACAGGGTCTCCTATCCAAAGGTATGAAGGGGAATTTACGTGACAAACATAACCAAGAATCTCTAGTAATTCCTGCTGACCGATTTGCTCGATTAACCAGAGATCGACCTGATTGGGAAGATGTGGCCATAGTCATGATTGGCCCTAAAGGTCTTGTTGCAGACAAGTTCGTTTCAATTCTTTACGGAAACAGAGGTTCTCAATCAATGATTGCTTTCCAAATTGAAAAGACATCCCCTCATGAAATCACAAGATTTCTTCTTCAAAATACTCTGGGAAAGGGTATGTCGCAAAGTTTCGAAGAACCTAATTTAGACTATATCGAGCAAATTCGAATGGATTCTTCTAAGGGTGATGTAGAAGAAATGATTGTTTTGACTCTCCCAAAGAAGCAAGTCAAACTATCTGATTGGATGAAGGAGGCATTGCTAAGTCCTTCATCAGAAATCATTGAAGTTCAATTTGAATCTTCAAATAAGATTTCAAAATTCGCTGCTTTAATCACTCGTTGGCTCACTGGATTGGAACTCTTCAAAAATATACCAAGCGGCATCGCCGCTATAGCCTTTCTGAGTAAGAATACAATTGAGGCCTGCTTATGGGATCAACCTCAGCGAAAGGCTGTTTTTTCGATTTTTAAAGACAATCGACTTGAGGCATTTTCTAGCAATTATCTTACACCTCTATGGCTAGTTCCTGGTGAGAGTGTAGAGACACCCAAACATGTCCGGGAGGTCACTGTGGAAGATCGAACATCATCTACGCGCATTGAGAATCAAGCAAAACCAGAATCCTCTGTAACTACTATCTCGAAATCTACCCAAGACGCAAAAACACAACTTTCTGTCATTTTGAAAAGGCTGGATTCGATTGAGTCACGGATTAAATCTTCAGCAGCAAGTTCAGACATATCACTGAAGGACAGTGGAACAATGGATGTTTTACAGAATCGATTGGCTGAAAGTATCGAGCGAATAGAATCACTCTCGAAAAGATTGGTCGAACTTGAGAAGAGGCTTCGGAAAATACCCTCCTGAATTGGTTGTGGTTAATCTATGGACTCTGATAATGATTTCAATAAGGAGATTGGTGAATTAGAGAAAAGAATTGCTGACCTCGAGAGTATATCTAAATTCCAACCACCGAATAACCATATTAGTTCTGTTGCTCAAATTCTGAAACGACTTAACTCTGTTCAGGAACTTATAGATCAAATCGAGATTGAGATTGACAAACTGGAGATGAGAGTATCAGCAATTGAACACGTAGGATTTCGACTTCGGACTAGTGGTCCGTAGCACCACGGGTTAAGCTATCGATGAGATCCAGTAGATATCCTGTAAATAAAGGTGAAGAGAATGCCTCCATAGGAAGCACTCTGGAATTCAATCCTTTAAGCAATCTCAGATTACTGTTCATGTTACCATTATCCCCAAGGGTTAGGATATCAAGCCGACATCGGTCATGCTCTGAAATTGCTCTTAGAAATGAGAGGTGCTCGTCATCATAGGTTCCAATACTGCTGCCAAGAACAATGGCAATCGTTGGTCTTTCTGACCCAAAATCCTCCAAGAATTCAGCAATTGATCTATATACTACCGCCATGTCCTCATTATCATCAACTTCATCTACAGTGTCGATGATGGAGTAGAGCAACGATATCAGGACCTCCTCAGATTGAAGATCCTGAAGAAACTCCACATATGGTTGAACTTCTTTTCCTCTCTGAATTGAGAACTTCTGTGGGCTTTCACCAAATGAAACCAGAGCCAGCCTTCCCTCTGTCTGATTGTGCAGTAATGTGTTTACTATGGTAAGTGCAGATAATGCAGCTATTTGAGATCTAGACGCAGTCTTTCGCAGACTCTGTAGAAAGACGCCTACCTCTGGAGCTTTGTTTGTGAGTGAATCTAGTTGTATTCGTGTAGTGTGTTTTGTCTTGAGTGAAACATCCTTTGTTTTCATCTTCATTCCTTTTGATATACATAATATCACATTGAACTCCTTGAATGACTGTATTGGTCTGAATTGACTTTTATCCTCAATCAATCTGCCAACTTGTCCAGGTCGGAGTTGCGGTTCTGTGGCTTTTAAAGTAAAATTGATTGCTTTCTGTTCAGTCCCAACACTCAGCTTTGAATCCAGACCAACTAGGATTCCATTTATGGACTCCCGAATTTCCGTTTCATGAAGGTGGATGAAGGATGAAAGTTCAGCGTTATCAAGAATCTGTGGTGAATCATATGATAGGATTGCTTTTGATATGTCTATTATCTCATCCTCATATTTCACTAGATTGACAACTGAAGAATTACTAAAACCAAATAGTGCTGCATCAGATTCTGAAACTACAATTGACCGTTCACCACATCGTGGATGCAGTCGTGCCTCACCTGCTGCCCATCTTCCAGAATTGGAATCAAGTGCAAGTATGTGATCTCCCACGGTGACTTCAAGAGCGTCCATATCGTTTTCGCACATGAAGAAAATTCCTGGTTCCGATTTCGCAATCTCAACTCCAAAATGAAGCGCTGAAAGGACTTCTTGAGGTTTGTCTATTTGTAGACATGTTAAAAGTGCTTGTGCAAATCGAGTAAGATGAGCGGGGGAACCATAAATTGGTCCTTCTAATTTTGCATTTGCACGGACCAAAGTATCCAGTAGAACTCCATCTCGGTCTGTAAGGCTCTCTGAAAATGCTTGTTTCCATCCAGAAACCATAATCGCACCATTCTTCTCCTGCAATAATGCTAGGCAGGTGGCTTTAACCTCATCCGGGCTTTTCAACGTGAGAACTGCGCTATCGAGATGAACTTGTCCTCCATCATTATCAATCATGTAGTCTAACGAAGTGATTCCTAGGATTTTGCGTGCATCAAGTAATTGGAGAATTCGGACCAGCTCATTCATAGCTGCTTTACCAAGACTTTCTTCTGCCATTACTGAGGAATTATTCTCCTCATATGAAAGAAACGTTGGTCTAGGAGGTAGAATGGACAATATGTTGCCACCAAGTACTCTTTGAATCTCGTCGGGTTTAGCAGCAAGATTCCTACTCAAGAGATAACTAAAAACTTCTGAAACACTATCACCAAATTGAGTTTCCGGATATTCTGAGGCAAAAATGAGGCGTTTTGACCAGTTTATATCACTTTGATTCTTTCGCATATGTCGAATAAGAGTAGAAAGCGATGAAATGGAAGCTCCTGAGGTAAGGAGCTTACTTCCTGGAACATCTAATAGTCGAGTAATTTCCTTGCCCCATTCCTTGTGGTTCTTGACACTTAGAATCAGATTTGGTGTCTTAAGACCTGCCTGTTTGAGAAGGACAAGCCACTCAAGAAGATGATTCAATTCAGAAGGAGGTCCAAGCTCAATAAATACTGGTCTCCCAGATTTTATACAATCTAAAAGGTCCGTTCTGTTCGCACCTTTCAAGATGAGCTGGAGGCCCGCAGCTCTAAGTACACAACCCCATCCTAGCTCAGTTCTTCGATTTAACCTCATATCTTGCAGATGATAAAGACGTGGACTGTCGGGTGGCAGAGTTGCCCATCTGAAAATAGACTCTGAATTCGCTTTCTGTTGAAGTGCAGGGAGTGTAGTACCGGCCAAGTCAATTATAGGTTTTATAATAAGATAATCAACAAGCCAACTTGGCTTAGTGGAGGATCTAGAACCGTGATAGAACTCGCTCAATAGTTTTGGCCGTTTCAAGTACTCGTAAGCCCTTCTTGGTAGATATCTAAAAGCTCCCGGATATTGTGAAGAAAAATCATGTAGTTGGTCTTCAACCAAGTTGTAAAATGCAAATACTCGATCAGGATCAAATGTTCTAATATCTGTCCCTGCCCGAATTATCCCAAGATGAATGGAACTGTCGACGACAAGAAAGCGATGTATCTCATTTGCTTCTATGTCCTCAACAACTATCATTTAATGAGTCTCCAGTATTACCTATTTGTGAATCAACAGAAGCCGATATATGCATAGTGCCGGTTTCTATCTGTGTGATTCCTGTTTCTCAGGCAATAATTTATCACATATATTGGATTATCATCAATTCGGAGGAACTGAGCATCAGTGCTAGTTGTCCAAGCTCTTGAAGATCTCCCAACTCGAGGAATACAAAAAGGCGATGAGTTCAGGTTTTATATCGTAGATGCTCATCATCATATGGGTCGGGAGAAAAGTCACAAGAACACACCTGCTGGGGCATATGAATTCTATCAGCAACTTTGGTTTGAGATGCAAAAGAACGTCAAAACATTACTCGAAGATGATATGTTACTGTTTAAACCAGTAAGTGTCGAAGCGCCCCCTCTAGCAACGAGAATCTTCCAGAATCGGTCTAGTTGGGAGCGATTGAATCACGGTTGGTTGATTGACCGCACTATCGTGTTTCCATATACTGATGATTATTCTACACCTTCTGCAAAAGATGAACCCTCATTCAGAGTTTCAAACGACAAGATTGCCTCATGGTCAACTCGAGCTCCCCATTCTACGCGTCTTATTGGATTCGCACGGGTTAATCCATTAGATAGTTCCAAAAACGGGGAACTTCTTGCGGTGAAAGAACTTGAACGCGCTGTTTTGCTTCTTGGTCTTAGAGGACTTAAACTACATCCCCTTGCTCAACTCTTCGTTGATTCAATTGACAAGAACGAACCACGTGAAGTAGTACGCCGAGCTGGAGAACTTGGTATTCCGGTTATTTTTGACACTCGAAATATACGAACGGTTGTCAGGATAAAGCGACTTGTAGATGCGATGCGTAATGATCCTGATTGTGGGGCTGCCATGAAAGGTTTACGAGTGATATTAGCCCATTGTGGTATGTCTCCTGGAGACTCTCGACTATATGAAGCTCTTAAAGACCCAGCAATATTCGCAGAAACATCAACACTTCATGACCGAGATGTACCGGTACTCTTTGAATCTGCAAGTGATAGACTCAGTTCATCAAATCGAGATTGGTCTGAAAAGATTATTTTTGGTACAGATTTTAGCTTCCTATCAGTTCAAGCTATAGATGTAATTCTTCATCTTTTTTCGAGAGATTTCTCCGGAACGCTAGCGGACGCTCAAAGAGTATTAGCTGGGAATGCTTTATCTCTTATACACCGACCATTCAGGACTTCAACTGGTCATTCTTCATCTCCTAATGAATTACTCTGCAAAGATGAGTCATCTCGAATCCAACATAGGTTAGAAGAGTCAGTTATTACACTAATCGCAAAGGGAACGTGGGATTTGGAATCTTTGGATTTCATGATACCGCCTATTGGTACATGGCCCGAACCTGCAAGCCTTGCAATTGGAGGGTTTAACGGTATAAGCTTGGATTCATACATCTTGACATTGAAATCTAAAGACACTGTAAGAGAGCAACATATATGGATTCGACGACGACCTGATGATTATTTGAGTTGCACAGTGTTACCTACTCAAGGTATGACTGGTTTAGAAACTTTGGAGAATGCATCACAAAAGGTTAGCCAGGTACTTCAAAAATCGATATCTAACCAATCGGAAACATTGTATTCTGCTGAAGAGATAGTTACTCGACTATCAGAGATTCTTACGTGACGCTAACTCACAATTCTTTATAACGGCAGAATTGGAGTGCTACTTAAAGGACAACAGGAGGCAATTGCCATCACCAAGAAACTGACCTTGGAGATTATAGACGGTGGAGACCTTCGGGGTTTCGCTAATGTCCATCCAAAGACTGCAAAAAAGCTCGATGCTGATATTGGGTCAATTGTTATTTTCGAAGATCCACACAGCAGTTTCTGGGGCGCAGCTGAAATTAGGAAAAATAATGAGGCTGATGAAGACAAAATAATCATTGATACCCTAGTTCTAGAAGCATCATTGCTCATGGAAGGCGACGAAGTTGAGGTAACACTTTACGATGAGGATATGTTAGCTCTGGAATATGTCGAGTTTGGACTCAAACCACTGTCTGAGGATGCCAACACAGAAGATCTTGTATCACGCGCTGCGGAACGCGTGAAGTCACTTGAGAATATTATTGGTGGCCGCCTTGTCTATCCTGGAATGTCTTTCAATTGGCCTGAACTTGATGTCAAGGTTGAGATTATTAATACAAAACCTGATCTTGCAGGTAAGAGCTTTGCAAAACTAGCATTTGAGGCACTTAGAGCTCGGACTGGATATCAATTCAAAACCGTTGGAATTGCAGCACCGTTTAATGCAGTTCTCTGTATAGATACTAGTGGTTCAATGAAGACTACAGATGTGCCTGTTCAAGACATTGCTCACGCTCGAGAGGGCTTGAAGGATCTTGCGGGAGATAGTCCAGAAGTTCACGCTTTTCTCAATCGATTTGAAGAAGGTACGAATGTTAGCCGAGCTGAAGCTGCTGCAATGGCTGTTCTTCTATACTTGGCTGAAAAGGTTGGTAGAGGATATGGGGAGAAAGTAGGAGTCATTACATTTGAAAAGGAGGTCAGCGAGATGACTTTCCTAAACTCAGATAGTGGAGAAGTTCAACCTTTTGTTGAATGTACTGGAAGAGAGAAAGCATTAGGGCTTCAGATTATCAGTACACATGTTGTGGATAAAGTGGAAGAGGGCGGGACACTTACTGATATGGGTACTGCTTTAATCAAAGCACATGAAATCATGGAGGAATTCGGTGATCCTGATAAACCAACGATGCTAATCATGTTAACTGATGGAATGACAACATCAGGCCCTCCACCCCTCAAAGTATTGAAAGAACACTTCACAGACCGGAATAAACTGGTCATCTATTCTATTGGTTTAGGCGAACGTAGTGAAATTGATGAGGAACTGATGTTAGCAATCGCTCAATATGGTAATGGCAGCTATCGACATGTCGACAATATGCGTGATTTGCTAGAGTGGTATGGTAAATTAGCTGGCGAGTTTGCAGTTGTAATTCGTGGGTCTGAGTGATTTATCTAATCACGAGGTTCAAGAGCCTGCGTCAATCCCTTCAGTGTTTCGAGATCCATCTCTTCGATTTGGTCTTCAGGGATACCTTCAAGCATTACTTCGGGAATGCTGATTAGAAGCTTGGCTTTTTCTTCTCCAAACTTATCGACCAATTCTTTCATTCTTGGTTCTACATCTTCTTCGACAGCCTCGGCCTCGACTTCTACTTCTTCTTCTGGTTCGCTATCAGAAGCTGATGAAAGAAGGGCTTCAAGTTCATCAACACTCAGAGTAGAAAGAGTTTCATCTCCTACTTCCTTCCTCACTTCTGCAGGTAGTTTCTCTATTAATTCCTCTTGAGCAGAAGGTTTCTTTTTCTTCTTGACCTTCTTCACTTTACGGACTTTAACAGCCTTCTTCTTTTTCTCAGGAATGGCAACTTTGAGTTTTTCTACTAATTCTCTTGCAGATGTAGGTGTTAATCGTCTAAGATCTTCAGGTGGAAGAGTGTCTCGAATTTCCTCTGGAAGCTCACTAAGAATCATATCCACTTCCTCAGAAACTCCTTCTATTTTTGGTGCATCAATACGGGCTGCTGCTTCTTCTGACAGCAAAATAGGAGCTCCCTCTAATTCGTCTACAAGTGTTGAAACATCTATTTCTATATCGAACTTTTGACTTCGCCAATTCATATACTTTGAAACTGCTGGTTGCTTCATTTTCAATCCTGTAAGGAATTTGTTGATGTCTTCATCCAGCATATCTGGAAAATCATCAACGAGTTTCTCGACTGACTCGTCAGAAATTCGAGCCCATATTGGTCCATTAAGTAATTTTGAGAGTCCAGCGGCGCAGTGTGATTTGACCCATGTATTGTCATCTTTGAGGCCTTTGATTAGGTCTGGGACAGTCCTTGGTTGATGGTAAAAGGCCAGTACCTGCGCTGCAGCAATACGAACATCTGGCACATCATCAGATAGAGATTTTACAACATCCGTGACAATTGTTGGATCCGCTAAATCAATTGCAGCAATCAGTGCTCTTTCTCGAACAATGTCAGAAGGGTCGGAAAAGGCATTGATAAGAGCTTTACGCTCAGATTTACTCTCCTTTGCTAGACGCCCAACCTCTTCTGTTTCGAATTCCAACAAAAGACTCCTTGTCTTTGCCAAGAGTACTCCTCCGTGACGCGCGTAGTTTCGCTGACTTCCGGCTATGCTTGATGAATCTTAACGTCTTAATAGCCTTAGGTGGGCGAATATAGTTGCCTACTATTAAGAGTTGGCACTACATATCTACTAATCGCAGATATACTCCGCACCGGAGTAGATTTAGGTTAGAAGGTATGACAAAACTGAGAGGCGCCAAAGTTGAAAAACAATTCCCGGGACGAATGGCTTCGATTGTTTCTCTACATGTTGGCAATTTTCTTCATTGTATTAATGTCCCCACTCATAGGAATTCTATTTACAGGAGATCTTTTCGAATTAATTGCTACACTTGTGTTCTTTCTGACATTCATTCTTATGTATGGTGTAACATTGATATTTGTAAGAAAAGATGGTGGGGAATCAGTTGCAGAGTTAGGCGTTGAAATCGACAACAGATTTGTCCCTCATATGAGTATAGGCGCGATAGCGGGTTCTCTTGGAGCAATCCTGGTTGTTGCAATCGCTTATTTCTTCGGTGGCCAGCTTCGTCCTTTCAATGATATAACCACAGATTTAATCGTAAATGAAATTATCATTACAGCTCCTATTGCCTTCTTTGAAGAGCTAGTATATCGTGGCTATATCCTTTCCAGAATGGAGCATCTGACCAGTCGTGGAACTGCGATCATATTCAGTTCACTCTTCTTTTCATTACTACATTTCAGTTGGTGGGCACCAGCAGGTTTCAATGTGCCTTTGATTGCGTTGTTCACATTCAATATTTTTCTTGGCGGAGTTGTACTTTCTCTAGGATACTACTGGTCCGGAAGAAAGCTTTGGGTACCAATTTCATTTCATTTTATGTGGAATTTTATTGCATACATCTTGTTTCCTTCGTTTCCACGAGAAGTGGTGATGCAACCAGAGATTTTCCAAATAGAATGGGGACTCACAACAATCATCGGTTTCTTGTTTGCTCTCTCAATCCTCTGGAGTTTGCTGTCATCTGAAAAGAAGAAAATATGAGAAGGGAGCGGATGGATCCGAACCCTTCAATAATCCATAATCTATTGGTCATGGCCTGAGATGTCATCAGGTCTCCTGACATACATTGTGATTCCAGTGATATGGTCAATTACGACTTGCTCGCCTGCTTTGATTGGTGGTCCGTCTGTTCTTGCCCACCAAATCTCAGCTCCAGTTTTGACCTTGCCCTTTGGATTTAGGTCAGTTACTGCATGAATGTCCGAATATTTGAACTGGGAGTAAGTTGGCCACTTGTCGTAGTTTCTTAGAAAGGCGAAATATAGGATCATCAAGCAGAATATTGACCCCGCCATGAAATACACAGTCAATCTTCGTGATTCATCTATGAATATAGAGAGAACGATTGCTGCGCCATAAATCGGGAAGAGTTTCAGCGAAACCTTTGCGTCGATAAACCCTCCCTCAACAAAGCTACTTCCTCCCGTAAACATAGTGAACATCAGATACATTACTGCAAAGATGACTAACAACATCCAATCATCGAAAGCAAATCCCTGATACCAGACTTGTATCACGAATAGGATTAGCACCAAAGGGACAGTGACCTGAGCCATTGCCTTTCCTGTAGCAGGTTCC
>JBHLRT010000016.1:0-10808 GCA_048882305.1 Candidatus Thorarchaeota archaeon | reverse complement strand
ACATCTAGCTTTACAATTACGCCTCAACAGCGCATCATCGTATCGCCAGGCGGTTATCCTCAGGACAAGAGTTTGTATCATGCTCAAAGAGCAATTGAGCTGACGAAGAATGCGGTTGTAGATGGTGGACAAATCCTGTTTTTGGCGGAGTGCAGAGATGGAATTGCACCTGAAACAGCAATAGAGAATTTTTACAACCGACTCACGGCGCCTATTGATGATGTGATTAAATCAATCAGTGGAAAATATCATCTTTACGAACACAAGGCATACAAGTTTGCAGAGCTGTTGAAACGGGTTCCGCGTGTTCGATTATTCTCAAAACTTGACAAGAAAATAGTCGAAGCAGCACATCTTGAAGTAGTTGATGACCCTCAAGAAGTCATTGACGAATGGATTAGAGAGAATCCTGCTGTGAAGATACTTGTCCTTGATAAAGGCAACAAGATGGCCATATATGCAAACTAGTCTTCATCCAACCGCAGAGCAGAAATTGCTGAGTATAATTCTTTGAACTTCTTGTACCCTTTCTGATATACATCGAGGGTTTCGTTTGTCGGAGTTAGTGGAGAAAGTGTCTTGACCATTTCTTCAGCAGCTTGAGATACAGACTTGAAGACACCTATCCCCTTGCAGGCAAGAATGGCAGCTCCAACAGCAGTCGCTTCTTCCATTTGTGTTCTTATAACAGGCATTCGAAGGATGTTTGCTTGAATCTGCATCCAAGTTTCACTTCTTGCAGCACCTCCAGTAACCCGAACTTCTTTTGACGGAAGACCTAGTTCACGCATCACTTCAACATTTGATCGGATCTCATATGAAACACCTTCGAGGATTGCTCTAATTATGTGAGCACGTGTATGACCTAGTGCAAGTCCCGCAAAGATACCTCGCGAATGTGGATTCCAGTTAGGAGCTCCAGCACCAACAAAGTGAGGGATGTGGATCACACCTTCCGAACCTGCAGGAATCTTATCAGCCTCTTCAGTGATGATATCATAGGGGTCCATTCCTCGTTCATCTGCAACCTTCCGCTCCTCACTTCCAAGATTGTCACGGAACCACTTCAATGCAGAACCTGTAGTGAACATGCTTGCCTCTACAACAAATGAGTTTGGTACAACATGACGGCTACATAACACTCGAAGACCAGGATCTAGACGAACTGTTTTCGAATGAGCGAGAATAAATGTACCAGTACCTGTTGTTGATTTGAGCCGTCCTTCTTTGACAACACCCACGCCAAGTGCAGCACATTGCTGGTCACCACCACCAGCAACAATAGGGATTCCCTCTTTGAGTCCTGTTTCTTTCGATGCTTGAGAAGTCAGTTCTCCTATCATAGTACCCGATTCAACAGTTGAGGGCAATTTCTCAAGAGGAATTCCAAATGTATCAAGAAGTCTATCAGACCAATTTGCTAGCCGAATATCAAAAAGCATTGTCCTACTGGCATTCGAAAAATCTGTTACATACTCTCCTGAGAGTTTGTGGATAAGATAATCATGCACTAGAAGAAACTTATGCGTTTTATTGAAGACAGACGCTTCGTGTTGTTTTATCCAGAGAATTTTAGGGGCAGAAAAGTATGGGTCTACTGTTAATCCGGATATCGAGTATACTGCGTCCTGCGGGATCTCATTTTCTATCCAAGTACATTGAGGTACAGTTCTACGATCTTGCCAGACAATGGCTCTTCGAAGTGGAAGCCCATTATCATCCACTGGGACTATTGTTTCTCGCTGATTCGTTACACTTATTCCAATGACTCGCTCAGCATCTAATCCACTCTCTGATAATGCACGTTTGATTGTTTCACAAGATTTAGACCACCAGCTCTCAGCATCTTGTTCAACCCAAGATGGACTTGGAAAGTAACTCTCAAATTCAGAATATGCTTTTCCTAAGACATTTCCACTTTTATCAAAAAACATCGATCTGACTCCGGTGGTTCCAGAATCAATGGCAAGAACAATCTCTGTCATCAAGGTCACACTTGATTTCAAAAGCAGGTTCCTGATATGAAACCTTCGAGATGAGTATCAACGATAGCTGAGTTCAGAATCTATGACTTCTCTAATATCACGGCGAGGTCCTACACACTCCATTTTGAGTTTGAAGTCCTTCTTGAGACGGTTTTCAAAACGTTGAGCGTCCCCTCTCGTTTTGAACTCGGCCAAATACACCACATACGCTGGTCTGTGTGTCTTCAGATAAGCAGCCGAACGCGATGTTCCTGAGAGGTGATCTTGGAATCGTCTTGCTACATCATTGGTCATACCTGTATAGTAAGTCCCATCTTCTGTTTCAATGATGTAGACGAAGTACATTTGATTTCATCTTTGGGTCTTTTTCGGTGAGATTTATCACTTTGCAGTGTGTTTTACAACAACGCCCTATTCTCAATGCAACATGGTGAATGAGAAACAGTCAATCCAAGTATCTTCAAGAGATGGAACCATCACAATCCCTCTGCTTTCAGAATTGGCAGAGGTAGGAGAATAAAGGAGAGGAGAGAGGAAGAAATAACTGTTCAATCATTATCCACGGATGTCAAGATGAAGGAAACTGCAATTGTTTCAGGAGCTGCAGGGTTCATAGGTAGTCATTTAGTTGACCTGCTACTGAAGGAAGGGTTCTCAGTAATTGGTATAGATAATTTGAGAACAGGAAAAATGGAAAACCTTACCACATCCATGACGAACACCAAATTCGAATTTGTGGATAGTGACATTCGTAGCGAAAAGCTCCTGAAAGTTGTGAATAGACCTGTCGATATAGTGTATCACCTTGCAGCAATATCCTCTGTGAAATTCTCAATAAAGAATCCAGAATTAGTCATTGATGTGAATGTCAAAGGAACACGTAACATGCTGGAGTTAACCAGAAAGTGTGATGCAAAGAGGTTTGTTTTCAGCTCAAGCGCAGCAGTATATGGAAATCCACAATCACTGCCAATACGTGAAGAAACACCTCTCAATCCATTGAGTCCATACGCTGAATCAAAGGCATCTGCTGAAATGGAATGCCAGACATATCAAAATCTCTATGGGATAACTCCAATTATTTTTAGATACTTCAACGTATATGGTCCGCGACAAGAACATTCTGAGTATAGCGGCGTGATTCCCATCTTCATCGATCAAGCAATTCAGAATCGTGATATCACAGTGGAGGGAGAAGGAAACCAGACTAGGAGCTTCATATATGTTGAAGATGTTGCTCAAGCCACCTATCTTGGTGGTATTATCGAGAGTGACTCACGTTGCATCATGAATCTATCTGGATTAACCTCGATTAGTATTTCGGACCTTGCACATCTGATAAAAGAACACATACCCCATTCAAAATCTAAGATAGTCTATAGAGATGCTCGTGAGGGAGATGTCATGGACAGCATCGGAAGTATGGAGAGAACCACCAAGATTCTGGGATTCTCTCCTAAGGTTTCCTTCATTGACGGTCTTGACAAGACCATCAATTGGTACCAGACTAGGTAACTGTCAAGAGCAAATTGACTAGTTCAACTACACCATCCTCTGTACGCAGTATTACCTGGACTAGGTATTGAGCTAATACGAGGCCCTCTGGTAGGTATGCGGTGACAAGAGGCGTGGTTCCGTAAAGGTCTCCGGCTCCGACATTGCCAATGTCCATTGTAAAGGTCTGGTTCTCACCCGGATATAGTGATGGAGTGATTTCAGAACCATGCCAAGCAACTGAGAAGTTGCTTGATGGGGAAACCACAACGTCTAGGTATAGATGGTGAGTGATGTTGTCATTGTTTCGCATGAGCGTCAGCAAGCTAGAGAACTCGCCAGAATCAATGGTGACAGGACTAAAGTATGCAGACTCAAATCCAATATCGCCCTCTTCCACAGCTGTCTGGTTGAGGAGTCCAAACATCTTGTAATATGCTTCAACCACACTCTCTCCAAGCTCGACGCGATCGCCGGTCTTTACATCAACTAGACCAACTCCACCGAGCTTCTGAATGACTCTGTTCACGGATGTTTCCACCTCAAGAAAGACAGGGATCACAAAGAACAGGTCACCACCGAGATGATAGAGAAGCCTGTTTCCATACCGGTGTTCACCCCAGAGCTGCAATTGTGTTCGTACAACATCATTCGTTTCAAACGCTTGAATCGCAGCATTCGGACCTAGCCAGTTGGAATAGCCATCTTCACCTGCTTTGTAAAACGTGAAATTTCCAAAGTCTGTATCACCGCAACCCATAATGTAGATACCTGCCAGATTGTGTGCTGTTGCGTCCCGAAACTCAGCGTTGTGATAAGCAACAAACCGTTCTACACCTTCTATATTCATGATGACATACCTTGTATCGGAGTCCTCCGGACTTTGATGGAAATCGACTCCAGTGCTCCATTGCTCTCCTGTATCAACATGATAGATATATGCCACTTCCAACTGTCGCTCATAGAGATCTTCTGGCCACTTCAATTGAGACTGAAGCCAATCAGGGGGATCTTTCCAATCATAATAGTTCCTGTAAGTAATGTCAAGGAAAAGATCTTCTTCTACATTAGGCGCAGAATAGAATTCCATTTCACCTGATTCTATGTCAACCAAGCAGACACCCATGAAACGCATATAGTTTTCATGAGCATATCCAGTAGAGAGATGGTAGTCGATGAATATTGAAACTGCGTAGAAGAGGTTTCCAGTATCATCTACAACTATGTATGGGTCATTATCCACAGTCAAACCCTGCAACAGAACAGAATCAACACGTGATAATACATCTCTCTCGACTAGCATGTCCATGTTTCTTCCAATGTAAGACCAAGCATCAGGACCCATGGTGAGAATATAGAAGAACGATTCGAATCCACGTAGTGTATAATCTGGAGTGCCGCTGAAGGTAGCATTTCCAACCTCAGCGAAATTAGTCACATTCACAAACACAACATCGCTGAAACCGGCACCTTCACCATAGTAGAAATTCACATCTCTGGTCCTATTGAACAGAGCTACGAGATTGTCATCTTCAATTAGTTCACCACTAAATGCATCAAGAACAAGAATTCCTTCGGTGTGAGTATAGAGGATGTGCCGATTAATGAAACTGGTCCAGGTGGCACTTGTATCGAATGTGAGAGGTGCAATCCAATATTCATGGTTTTTTAACAGGACAATATCCGAGTCCGCAAGTTGCATCCAATTTGTTCCTATTTGGTTCCGCATCCGTAAATAACTCGCAGTTTGGTCCCATTGTCTGACTGTAGTGAGTGTTTCTACTTCAGTTTCAGGCGTAGCGTTTTCCGTGAGCGCATCAATTGGTTTGACCTGAAAGTCACTCAATCCTGCAGCCCAATTGGTAATATCAATCTCCTTTTGAGTTTCATAATTAAATTTCCAGTCAATATACCGGTCACCATTCATTTGAATTCCATAATAGAATCCTTGAATGACTGGAAGCATGACGACAATGGCAATCAAAAGGATTGAGATACCAACAAAGGAACGTGATGAACCACCGAGTGGTAATAGCCTTTCAATTTTAAGACGACGAAGCTCATTAGCTATGTTTACGCGATCCTGCATCAGTAGATTCACGCGTTTCCTATAATCCTCAGCTGTGATTGCTCCTGCTTCATACTCCTGACGAAGTGAGAGAAGCTCGCCTTGCAGCCGCGCAAGGTCTCCTTCTAATGAAGCAATTTTACTCCTTAATCGTTGACGTGCATCACCAGAACGAACTCGTACAGCCATGAAAACAACAGAACCTACAATGCTAGCGCCAAGAGCTATGATTAACGCAAGGTAGGTCATCCAGGTTCCGGCATTCACTGTCCATGTTGGAACGTTAAGTATCTCAAGAACCAGCGCTAGTGAAACCACGATCAGGCCCTTTGAAACAACAACGAAGATATCCCGCCGCTGAAGCATGAGGTCAGTAATAATACTAAGGACAAGTCGTGCTGCTGTGGCTACAATAACAGTGGAAATCAGACCCACGTAGAGCTGGTAAGCCTCCATTGCAGGAATAAGACTCTGAATGGATTCAGCACTGGTGCCCGGTGCAAAAGGCAATGAGAAGAGTGTGACAAGTTGTCCGGGGTTTATAGAAATAGCCCCGTCACCAGCTAACATCATTAAGAAGGCGACATTTTGACCTGTAAGTGAATAACCACCAATTGATACATAGTAAAGGAAGAATGCACCGATCTGAAGTAATCGCCATAATATTCCAGTTCGAAGATCAAGTTTCTTTAGATGAGAACCTGTTTGAGCAAGAGCAGAAATGAAGGACAAAGATGTTGAACGCGTCCATAGTGTGAATACGCTGCTGAGGATAGCCAGGATGAGTGACGCAGTGAACACATTATTTTGAAGTGTCCAAGTTTCCCAGAATCCAACACCCGCCTTAGCATTGAATGTAGTTATGTAAATAGTCTGACCCAACCACCAGCCATAAGCTGCTCCTCCAGCTAAGATGCCAACGGTTGCGATGATTATCAGGACAACTATTATTCGCACGTACCTCATGAACAGTTCCTCTCTCGTTGCTGCTTCTCAACTGGAAAGAGAGCATAAGAGGATAGTGTTTTTTACATTCTTGACGTTTAGGACTAGGCGGAGTTAATCTGGTTCCGATAAGCGAATGATTTTCCATCAATTGCTCTCATCACAGCCAGTACTCCATCTAGATGGTCATACTCGTGTTGAAGAAGTTCAGAGAGGCTGTCTTCTACATCCATGGAATTTAGATTCCACGTCTGATCGCGATATTCAATAGTCATCCGCTTGTGTCGTTTTACTCTCACCAACAAATCAGGAAAACACATGCAATCATCCCAAAGTTCAATCTGTTCTTCGCTTAGGTTCTTGAGAGTCGGATTCAGAAAAACCATTGGTTCATCTATATGCATGTAGATAATGCGCTTCATCACAGCAATTTGAGGCGCAGCAATTGCACGGCCAACACCATACTTCTTTCGAAACTCCATCATGGTGTCGTGGAGATCCTGTATTATGTGTGGTAGGTCATCAATGTCTGAGCGTGTAACATCTTCAGATTTCTTGTACAACTGAGGATTGCCAAGCTGTAGAATCTTGCGAACGGTCATACTTGTTACGCACCAAACTTCTCAATATATCCGGAATATCCCAAAAGTAATGGCATAACATCTATTCCTCTAAGCGTGTGGAGTGAACCTTTAGCAGCATCATTCTCGGAGTACTTCTTTACATCATCAGACCTGATGAAGTCAGACCAGATGAAAATTGGTACAGGATCGCATGCATGCTCTTCTACAGATACTGGTGTAGAATGGTCACCAGTTACGGCAATGACAATCTTGTGACCAACCGCATCTATGATTTTCTTAACCATAGCATCAGTCCTCTCAATTGCTAGCACCTTCTCGTGGGCGTTTCCGTCATGGCTGGCATTATCTGTTGCTTTGATATGAATAAACACATAGTTATAGTCTGAATTAATTGTTTCAATCGCTTTAGCTGCGATATTATCGAAATTGGTATCAATTGTACCAGTTTGACCATCCACATGGATGTGTTCCATACCTACATACTGAGCAGTCCCAATATAGAGAGCTCCACCTGCAAGTACGGCAGCTTTGATTCCATACCGTTTAGGTAAGGGAGGAACGTCACTGTGTTTACCTGGCCCCCTGAGAAGTATTGCATTTGCTAGTGGTATGCCTTTCTTAGCACGTTCCTTGTTAGTTTCTAGGTCTTTCATGCGTTCGTGAGCAACACGCATCAGCTTGTTGACAATATTGGCAGTCTTTTCAGCCTCTGGCTTTTGAGCACGAACTGTAAGGATTTTCTTCCCTGTTTCGTGGGGGTCTGCATCACTGATGTCTGCGTAGAGACCCTCTCCTTCAAGGACAAGCGCACCTCTGTGCTCTACGGTTGCAATGAAATGAACTTTCACTCCATCAATCTCAATTCCATCCAAAGCAGCCTGTAATTCAGCCTGTTCCTCTGGTGCGAATGTTCGTCCAGCTCTTCTGTCCAAAACAACCATGTTGGAGTCTACTGTAGCGAAATTAGACCTGAAAGCAACATCACCAGGTTTTGTTGCAAGGCCT
Source organism: Candidatus Thorarchaeota archaeon (assembly GCA_048882305.1). Classification (GTDB taxonomy): domain Archaea; phylum Asgardarchaeota; class Thorarchaeia; order Thorarchaeales; family Thorarchaeaceae; genus SMTZ1-45. The sequence goes on along the minus strand of JBHLRT010000016.1, from coordinate 2,727 downwards.
GCGCCAAAGGCTTCTAGTGGACCCCTACCGGGATAATCAGCTATTGGATCATAACCAAAGAGAGCTAGATGCGCTGTATCAGATCCCGGCGTAAGACCGGGTCCTATCACGTTCATCAGACCACTCTGGCCCTCTGCAGCGAGTCTATCAAAGGTGGGGGTTTTTGCAGCGTCAAGAGGGGTCTTGTTATTCAATTCCTTCAGAGGGCGGTCACCAAGACCATCCATCACAACAAGGACTGCAATCCTCTTATCACTCATCCTCAATAGTTCCTCCAAGCAGTTCGAAACTCAGAACTTGGGTAGCCACATTTTCCGTCAAGGATATCATAGATCTCAAGAAGTCGATTGTATTTCTCAACACGATCACTTCTTGCCGGACCTCCAGTCTTTAGCTGCCCTGTACCTAAAGCAACACAAAGATCTGCAATGAAAGTATCTCCAGTTTCTCCACTTCGATGGCTAACAACAACACTCCAATCTGCATCATTAGCTATCTTAGCAGCCTCAATCGCTTCTGTCACAGACCCAATTTGATTGACTTTGAGAAGGAGTGAGTTTCCAGCTTTCTCTTTTATGGCTCTCCGGACAATCTCTGGATTAGAGACTGTCAAATCATCAGTGACAACCTGAATCTTTGTTTTCATCATATATTCAGCAAAATCATCGAAAGCATCTTCATCAAAGGGATCTTCAACAGTTTGTAGTGGGAATGTTTTCTCGAAGTCTAAATACATTTCAAGAAGTTCGGACGCATCTATCGTTCGTCCATCGATGTTATACTTTCCATCTTTGTAAAAACCACTGGCAGCTGCATCTATACCGAGTACAACGTCCTTTTTCGGAGTGTAACCGGATTCTTCTATGGCACCCACAATCTCCTCAAAAGCATCGCGCGTGCCTTTAAGCCCAAATCCACAGAATCCTCCTTCATCTCCAACATGTTTAGCCATTCTTCCATAGTGTTTAATCATCCTCTTACCTAAATTGTGATACACTTCACTGATGCATCGCAGTCCTTCTGGGTAAGCCTTGGCCCCGATGGGGAGAATCATAAATTCCTGAATAGCTAAATCATTCCCTGCATGTGCACCACCATTGATAACATTGGACATAGGAACAGGTAGTTGGTATTTTACATCCTTTCCGATGACATTCTTTCGCAAATACTCGAAAAGTTCCAACTCCAAATGTGATGATGCAGCAACTGCTGTTGCCATTGAAACTGATAGGATTGCATTAGCTCCAAGTTTACCTTTGCCTTTACTCGGATCAGTCTTCAGGAGAGCTTCGTCAACAGCTCTCTGGCTTAGTGGATCAACATTCTTCATTGCATCAGCAAGAACTGTATTAACGTTCTTTACAGCTTGAGTAACTCCTTTCCCACTATAGCGGGTTCCTCCATCACGCAGCTCAACAGCTTCATGGATACCTGTTGAAGCTCCGCTAGGAACTCTAGCAACACCAATAGTTCCATCAGAAAGCATGACCTTTGTCATTAGCGTTGGATTTCCTCGTGAGTCAAGAATCTCAAGAGAGTGTATCTTTGTGATATTGACCAATTTTCCTCACCTTGCTTCTAGATAACTGGTGAGCAACTAAGATTTATGTCAATCCATGTGACCTAGAGAATCTTATCATAGGTGTCGTTTTGAATAGTGGTAAACCATAATGACCGCACACACCACAGCAGTCCCTATTCCTAAAATTATGATGACGAAGCTGCCATCATTGGGAGCATAGACATCGATTCCTACAGTATCGATAGCAACATTATCGAATGCATCATACACAACAAGTGTTACATTCCACCAACCGACATCAGAAGGCTCAAACAAATAATGAATGTCCGATCCGTTCCATGAGTCACTAAGGACAAGGGAGGAATTTTCATAGATCTCATAGTTCCAAGGTGACTCGTCAGATGCAAACCACATGAGATGGGCACTTGATCCATATTGTATTCTGAACCAATCTCCAATGATTTCAAGGTATGGGGGTGATGTATCACCTGGAGGTGTATTGTAATTGATTGCTTCAATAGAGTCTATCTCAACGCTAACACCTGAGATGAGCGTTATCTTGACATACTGAACTTCAGATAGACCTGAAGATGATAAATCAAAAGACCGAGTGCCAGTTCCAGTACCTATGAAAAGGAAGTCCACTGTCAGAGAAGGGCTGACAAAAACAGAATACTCATCGCCACTTGCATAGACGGTGAAATCATAAGAAGGCCCATCCACTATCTCTTCGTTCTCGCCCATATCAAGAGTCAGATATCCAGTAGCGTAACCAACATAGATTGTTGCAAACACACTATCAGGGGCGCCTAATGCATCATCGCTATTAAGATACCAATCAGATCGTGTTTCTATTACATCATTTGCGTATCGATCACCGGGATGGCTGAGAATAGTCAACCAAAAGATTTCAACTGCGGTATACACATTTTTCGTGACTTGTAGTGTTAGATTATACCTACCAATCCGCCAGCTATTTTCAAGCCAGTTCTCAATTGTAAGAATGATGCTACCAGATGTTGCATCACCGTTTGCATAGACAACTCCGTTCCGCCAAAGCTTCCAAGTATCTGCATTATAGGTCCCCCATTCAAAGGAATATCCTTCGACACCCCAAGCAATGGTTGTATCGTCGGGAGCAGTAAGGATGAAAGGTCCTAATGGAGGATTTAAAACAAGGGTTGTTTCATTTTTATTCCATTGCC
>JBHLRT010000015.1:3091-10913 GCA_048882305.1 Candidatus Thorarchaeota archaeon | reverse complement strand
TACAACTACATATACCACATAATCAGAGTTTTCACACTGAGTCCTTCTAGCCTCAGTGGCAGTACAGGTCCTACCATCACAACGAATACAAGGGTCATAAAAATCTACAGCAGAACAAGGACCACATCGATTCCCTTGGCGAAGAATTATGGAATCCTCAGGACATCTTGCAGGTTTGCCATTAGAGTCGATATTTCCGATGCATCGCTTTGGTCCGATGAAAGACCAATTGAGATGTTTTCCGGGATTGATAGGTAGGAAATCGAGTGTATCTTTTTCCTCATGCCACAAACGCAACCCGGACTCGTAGGAATCATTTTCTTGTGCTCGCCAAGCAACATCGATTATCTGCAATTTTTCAACCTCAGAACCTTGTAAATCGTCCTTTTCCTTGAATCATCCATTTGACTCCAGCTATGTTCAGGTCAGCTTTACATCTGGGACATCGACCTTCAGAATCTAGATTGTTACTGCTTAGGTAGACCGAATATCTCTCAACGGCCTTAAAACCACACTGAGGACAGTATGTATTCTCAAAATCATGTCCAGCGACATTTCCTGAATAGACAAAGACCAATCCAGCATCTTTCGCCACATTAATGTGAGACTCCAAAGTTGCCGCAGATGTGCGTGGTAGATGTGTCATCTTGTAGGTTGGAGCAAAAGCAGTGAGATGAAAGGGTGTTCGTTCACCTAGATTTTCCACCACCCATTTGGCTAATTCATGGGTGTCATCTACCAAGTCGCCAACCTTTGGAATGATCAGATTCGTTATCTCAATAAAGATGCCCTTCTTCTTCATAGCTAGCATGGAATCGAATATTGGTTCAACCTTTGGGACTGACATCAGCTCCTTGTAGAACTTCTTGTTTGCGCTACCTTTGAAATTCACAGACGCTGCGTCGAGATATGGAGCAATATAATCAATTGCCTCTGTGGTCATATAGCCATTAGTTACAAAAGTGTTGAACATGCCTTTCTTGTGAGCTATCTCTGCAGTATCATGGGCAAGTTCCATGAATACTGTTGGTTCAGTGTAAGTATATGTGAGACCAGCGCAATCGTATTCCTCAGCTAAGCGCACAATCTCCTCAGGCATCATTTTCCTGCCAACTGGGGTTTCGCGATGAGCTGAGTGATAGTTCAAACAGAACTGGCAACGAAAGTTGCACGAGGATGTGCTAATGGAAAATGCACTACTTCCTGGAGCAAAGTGAAAGAGTGGTTTCTTCTCGATTGGATCAGGAGCCATCCCATCGATTAAGCCATAGACAAGGGAGTAAAGCTTGCCATCCTTTGCAGTTCGTACACGACAAAATCCATTTTCACCATCATGTATGACGCATCGTCTAGCGCAAAGGTCACATCTAATTCCACTCTTTAAGTTTGAATAAAGCGCTGCCTCTCTCATCATAGATTCAATTCGATTAACGTCTTAAGCCTCTTACGGTGTAGTATGAATTTCGTATCAGTCATTATTAAAAGGATAGATGAGAATTACATACTGGTTTCACAAATGCCTGGTCAAAAGGAGCTTGAGAGAATAGGAGGTCTGTTTAGTCTTGCATCAGAGAAGCACAGACCTTTCCTTGACAGATGCTCCGAAACAAAATATCTCGCAGTTAGGGATTACAGTCAAGCCACTAGCATTACTTTGGAACTTGCCAGACAGACACTCAAAGAAGCAAATAGAGGCCTACTTGGTCAAGATGATTTTAAGAAATATATCAATGTCCTACAAAACGCGTTGGAGTCAGGACATCTTGATTCAGGGTTAATCCAGTCTCTAGAAAACCTCAGATCCAAATATCTAGAAAAGGTTCTTCGACCAGCTATTAGAACATACTTAGAGGATGATAAGAGAAAAACATCAGAAATAGAATCCCTCTATACGGATGCACTGAGAATTGATGGTCTTCTTGAGGTTGTACAGTTTCTTAAGAAAGTCGAACCTGTTGTATAGCTACTCTGGTTTATGGTCGCGATGGACAAGTTTCTGACCATCAACAACCCAAGCAATACCAAGTGATTGAAACTCATCGGCCCATTTCATTACAATTGCAGGAGCTACACCAAGTGACCTCGCAATTTCACGAATTGACATTTCTCCATGCTCTTCCACCATTAGGAAAGCCTTAGTCTTTTCAGTGCTGTCCATCAAATCCAGATAGCCTTCCAAAGTTTCCTGAGTATGCTCAAGCTTGGCTTTTGCCTCATTGAGATCATTCATAGCTCTCTCAAGATTAGCACTAGCGCGTTCATGTTCCGTTTTTAGTCGCTCTAACTCTCTAGCTTTGTCTCCAGATTCAAATGATCTTAATCGAGCTCGTATTTCTTCCATCTCTGTAAGACGATCAGATGTTTTTGCTTTTTCATCCTCAAGCTGACGGACTTGAGTCTTCAAGTCACCAATCTCAAGATCTTTCTTAGCAATCTCACCTGAGTATTCTTTGCTTAATTGTTCTGCAGAACTAGACCTCGTTTCAAGTTCGGATACTTTTTCCTCCAGAAGGTCACGTGAAGCTTCTAGTGTTTTTACATTTGCTCTAAGTTCGGATAAGACTTCAACATCAGTCTGAGGTTTGGCCTTGAGTGAAGCAAGTTCTTCTTCGATTTCTTCATTTATCACCTTGAGTGATGCATTATCTTTACGAAGTGATTCAATTTCGGAATCTCTTGTTTCAACTTTCTTTTGTGTGATACTGAGCTCTTGACTGAGTTCCTCAATTCTTCGCTCTAGTGTCTTCAACCTTTCAGCAGTATCCTTTGGCACTTCGACCTTTGGTTTCATCCCAAGCTCTGATGAAAGAAATTCTATCTCTGTCGAGGATCTCTGAGTGAAATCGTCAAGAATTGACTTCAGGTTAGTGAGTTCTTCATAGGTCACTTTCATCGCTTCTTTTAGACTTTCAGTCAAATCCCGAACTTTCTCAAGGATGGGGGTTGACATTCCTGAGGTCAGTGACTCCTCCACTCTATGAAACTCATCATCAACGATTGGTTTCACATCATTATCGATATAGGTGACCTGGAGATTTGTTTTTGCAGCACGTTTGCTTCGTGTAACAATGTCACCTCTCATACTAACCAAGTTACCTTTGAGGCCAACCAAGAAAGACAGCACGACTGGAACGAGATCTCTTTCGATTCGGTCGACTGACCCATCGACAGTCATAATCCTACGTTCAAGAAGACTAATACTATCCTGCAACCGCTCTATGCTCTTGTCTATCTCCATTCTACGACGTACTTGATCTGCAGATTCCACTCTCATAACATCACTCGTCATTCTGCCAGAATCGATGAGTTCTTGTCGCATTTCGTTGTCTACACCAAGCTCAGTGAGAAGCTCATCAACGACGCCTTTATCCCCAGTCGGTTTCTTTTCAGGATCTTTTGCCATGCGAAGACCTCGTGTTCCTCAATACTTGAAAGGACAACTGGTTAGTTAGTCAGACAATACATAAATCTATTCAAGTTAACCCTAAAGCAGTCTAGGAGCCTGTGAACACATTATGCGCCTTAAAATTGAGATGCAAGCCAACGTTCACAATCATGGTTCTTCAAAATTGAAACGTGGAATGATGGTTTGGCATCTATTCACAGATATTGAAAATCAGTTTGTGGAAATGATAGATGTATTTCCTCCTGCTAGAGTCACAGAAAAAGCAGAGAAGAACATGGTCGCAGTGGTCAAAGTTCCTGAACTTAATCCCGGAGAGAGCTTCTCACCAACAGTCGTTCTACGGATTGACACTATTACTCGTGATTGGTTGATGGAACCGCAATCAACAACTGAGGAACATATTGCACGAACAAGAGGGATTTACTGCTCCCTGCAGAAATACTGGGAGATTGACGATCCTTTGGTGCAAGAACTCTCGCAAAAAGCAGCAGAAAGAACTGGCGACGACGAGTCCTATGCAAGACTAGTGTTTCAAATGGTTCGAGAAAGTATGAAACTCAAGACACATCTTGATGAGAGAATAGGAGCTGCCCGTGCTATTAGAGAAAAGGAAGGAGACTGTGATGAGCATGCTGATCTTTTCATAGCATTGCTTCGTGCAGTTAGAATACCAGCGCGGAGAATAGTCGGTCATTATTTTCGTGGCGGTCCAGAGCCGGAACCACATGCTTGGGCAGAGATGTTTCTTGAGAGAAATGGATGGATTCCTGTTGATCCAGCACTTGGCAACTTTGGCACCCTTTCTGAACATTACTTTTCGCGAATTAGAGAAGGACTTATTTCTGAAAGACCAACAATCCATTTGAAGTGGAGTGGGATTGCCACAGAAGCTCCAACTGTCGAAGAGGAAGTGAAGATGACCGTTATGAAGAATGGTCAATCCTAAAGCCCTGCGATTTTTCCCATGGTTTCAAGCTGCACGAAAAGCTCAGCCCCAAAGTGCCAACAAGAATGAGTATCAAAGATGCAGCATTTTATTTTAGGCAAGAGCGGCGCTTCAAATGCAGATCGAAGGGTGTTTGCGAGATGATGAGTAATCATTTCGCCGTAGGCAGCAACCTGGGGAATTGAATCCATAAACCTACTTTTTGTACGTTCCAAGGGACCAGGTTTGTAATCACAGACGTGAATGAAACCATCAACATACCTAATGAGGTCAACATGACCCGTCAATTTGTATCTTTCAGACCAGACTGGAACTTCAATCGCAATCGTATGTGGATCTTTTAGGACGAACATCTTCAAAATACTATGATCAGATGAATAACTCAAATCATTTTTCGACCTGTGAAAATCTCGCAACATCCCCACAAGGTCATCATCAACGTGCATTTCAAGGGTTCCAGTTCTTTTGAGCTTCTTACGGAAACCGACCTTTTCGGACTTGGACATCTCTGCAAATCGTAATCGCGAGGCGCGAGTGAAAAATGGATCGGAGAAAGGATTTGCAGGGACATTGCCGCTCATTATTGAGTTGAGATGAGCCCACAGCGATGCCAAGTCGCCTTCATTATGACCAAAACTCTTGTGATGTGCAGTATTCCATTGAAATCCATATGCAACCTTACCATGTTGAAAGTCTCTTCCTAGGATGTCATTTTTGGCAGGAGGCATATCCTTCGAAATCAATGTCTGGATTCAATCTTTTTAATCCATCGTAGAATAAATGGTAGTCGGACTTGAGAGGTGATGTAGAATATCATTAGCATCAATCTTTTTAATCCGCAACTATCTTCACATCTTGGTGCAAAGTGATGACCTATGCATTCATTGTGTTCTATAGGTTTCAGATAATGACTCCAGAGCAAGCAGGAGAAGCGAAGGAATTCTGGGAGGAGTTCAGTAAGAGCAACTGGCCAGAACACCTCAAAATCATAGGAGATTACAAGTATGCATGGGGATCTGATTGGAGTGGATTTTTGCTCCTCGAAACTGAAGACCCACAAACATTCTTTGAATTTTGGCCAATCTTCCGTGACAAAACAAGATGGTATATTGACAACACACGGACAATTATCTCTGTCAAGAGAGAGGCAAAGGACTGGATGTAAAAAAGATGAAGTATTGTAGGAGAGGGCCCGAAGGCCCTTTTCCTTTACAGGGAAATTGAGCTAACTATTTTTCTGGTGGTGGTGCTGAATCTTCCATCAGTTGAACTATCCAGCGCACATTTCTTTCACTAAGCTCGTCGCTTGTCCAGATCATTATTGATCCAGCTGCTCCGTTCACTGATGTCTTGAGTGTGGTACGAGGACTTGGATACTCGAACATGCCACGGAATCTGGCAATCTCTCCCTTGTATCTACGTGTATACATACCAACCTCTTCTTCACTCTGAAGTCCAAGACCTTTGAACTCCGCTTGAGTTAGACTACCCTTCTCTACACCAGTGACAAGTACAGCATCAACATCTGTGGCCATATCATAGAGCTTCTTTGCTCCACCATTCAGATTAAGCGGTTCAATTATTGCTCCTGTTTCTGAAACAAGGATACTTCGAATTCTACTTGCAATCCTCTCAGACCCACGCACTTCAACTGTATTCCGATCAAGTTTCACAAGTACGGACCCATTGTCAACTGAGTAATATGGCTTGGTGGAGAATCCGTCCGTTCCAAGCGACCGGACAACTACACGAAAATCAGCCATGAAGTCAGCAGTGACTGTTTTTCCTGATAGTTGTACTTTACTAAAGCCAGCACCCAGTTTCTTACTTTTGCCTGTTGTGGGAGCATAGCTAATGGATTTCATTTTTGATACAAGCTGATTAGCTGGCAAGGGCATTTCCAGCAATCTGAAAAGTCTAATTGACAGACCCAGACCCCGCACCGGAATTGGTTTAGCTTTGGGTTTTGTTGTTTTTTGGCTCAAGTTTCCTCAACTCACTCTTGTTTATGAGACGGTGTTTCAACCGACCTTAACTTCCAGTGGAATAGAGCATCGGTCTCATATAAAACATAGGTCAAACCCAGAAAATAGCAGTATATAACACACGTATGACCCTCATACATATTACAATAAGCGATGGGACATAGCCTCTTCAACATGGCTTAGAGGAACCTTTTGTTTGGCGCCAAATCACTCATAGGGACTTGGACAGAAATTGATAAGATAGATTCTCAAGCATCATATTTCAGCCATGTCAAGCAGTTTGCATTTCTGAATCTACTCTCTCGAGGTGAAAGAGTTTCAAGTCCTTCAAAGACAGACCAGTTAATTGCATCCTTCCGAAGATAACAGCTATTGCAGGCATGAGCCAAAGTTGAGACTCGTAGAATATTCCAAAGAACGTGATGATTGGTAGATTTAACAGGAACACGAGAGATTCTTTTCTATCATTCACAAGTAGTACAGCCATTAGGACATTGCCAAAGATATTTGCCCAATTCTTCCAGTGCGTTGGAAGACTGAGTCGAAGAATGTATGGATCTAGTGTGAGAATTGGAGTTGTAATAGCCATCTCGGGAGCATCCGGAGGTATGTATGCAGAAACTGGACCAATTATCAGATGAATCGCAGCATAGGTGGCGCCCCAAAGAATTGAAGCAGCTACTGCTTCTTTGTATTTCTTGGTCGAAAATAGAAAGATAATGTAAATCAATCCTGCATGTTCCTTTACAGCTGTTATTGGCACGACCAAGAGAACAGACCAGTCCTTTTCTCTCAGTGTTACCGCCAGTAGAAGGAGAAGATATGCTGGGGCTTGTCTAAGAGAGCCAAACATGATCACCAATGTAAGGAAACCGAAAAGGACCATCTTCTCATTGTCGGGGCATATCCAATAGAGGTAAGCAGATGTCACAGCGAATATCACAGCTAGAAGTGCAACAAATGAGAAAGGATTCTCGTTAAACAAGAGTAAGAACTGAGTCCACAATCGATAGGCTGCGGGACTATGCGTCATTTGGTCTACAATGATATCGTTGTTAGCAGTATCTAACCGCCATCTGTTGAAACACAGTACGAATAGAACGAGCATCACGACAATATGTTGTGTGTTTGCCTTCAGTTTGTCCACAATATCGCCTAGCTCCATCTTATCGACTCACCCATTCATCATCCGGAAATAGCCTACTAAAAAGAGTATCCTAACTTCGTCATCAAGCTGTCTATCCGAGCTTCTTCAATGAGTGGTCTCCAGACAGTATCGTCAATCTCTTTCCATTTCTGTGTGAAGCTGCTTGAAAGTTTCTTGTCATATTCATGACCGCGAATGCCTTGTAGACTATCAGCCCTCTTGTGTACCTCATCAAGAACCTCTCGAGGAACTGATTCGACTCCCATTTGTTGATAGATATGATTCAGTGGAAGTACTTCTCTTCGCTGACACAAGTAGCGTGACCAGTCTTCTCCTTC
>JBHLRT010000015.1:1962-3081 GCA_048882305.1 Candidatus Thorarchaeota archaeon | reverse complement strand
CAGTGTTTTTTCAGGAGATTCAACGAAGTCCTCAAATTTAATTGAAATGCCTCTCTCAACACCAAGTGTCTTAACATCTCGGATAGACTGTAGAACGTTGATTTTCCATAAAGAGAGAATTGCAACCTGTGGGGAACTTGCCTTTGCAAATCTAGCAACATCTCCCCATACCAAATCATTAGTCAGAGAGTCAAGATATTGCTGATGGCAGTATATAGAACGACAAGGCACTCCTTGCAACTTTTGTTTAATTGGCGGAACTAGATGCAGTTTTCTGATGGGCATCTGGTCGATAGATAGTTGCCACAATTTTCTAAGGAGTCTGAATTTTGAATTGTAGTTGGTGAGATATCGGATTGCATTGAACCTCTCTCTTAGACTTCGAGTCCCACTAAGAAAGAATTCGATACCACCTCTCCGCATATAGCTTAAGCAAACTGCTCGAGGATCTCGGATAAGATTGATAATGAAGACATTGGGGAAATTCTCAGCTAGCCATGAGATTCGCATTGTTGTTCGAGTGAACTTTGTCAGACTGTTATGAACAAGGATGTTCTGCAGGTAAGAATACAGCTCAGGATATGACTCGTTCTTACCAAGATGGATTCTCTCAAAATTGAAACGAGGCGACCAAGCCTTCATGATTTCAGGATTGGATTTGAAATCGTCCATCGCGGGGTTGGTAACAATTCGATCAATCAATAGAGAGTGCAATGGTTCATAGAATCGCTTCTGGAACATCGGATCAGCACTTAGGATTCTCCAGAATATGCTAGTACCACTCCGATACATTCCGGATACTGCAACTGGATTGTTCCTATTTTTAGGCAATAAATGTGCGCTCCATTCTTTTTCTAGAGATATCCAAATCTGGTCATAAACTCTGACAAGGATGATTCTAATCTTGAAACTTGGTCAGGAGTCAATTCTTCTTTCCAACTATCAACACTGCCTTTCGAAAAAGTCCTTGTGCCACCATACAAGTCGTTGCTAAGGTTATCAATCAGTTCTGGGTTGTACTCAATTTCTAAGAAGTTCAAGAATGATTTGAGAGTCTTTAGTTGAGTGTCACCTTCACCTCCACCTTGCGCGCCTACAAGATCTTCATATTTGATAATG
>JBHLRT010000015.1:0-1952 GCA_048882305.1 Candidatus Thorarchaeota archaeon | reverse complement strand
CTTATCCAGTCATCAACTGCAGTCATGATATCAGCCATTGAAACGAACCTTTCATCACCTTTCTGAAATCCATCTATCATAAGATCGAAGGCTTTCTCTTTCTCCATGTCCTTGATCCATCTGTAGAGAGGTGCTTTCTCCTTTCTCTTCATCACATAATGATATCTTGACCGTAAAACCGCCCGAGGATCTCGGATACTCACTATCACTTTGAACCCTCTTTGCTGAGCTTCATTCAACAGTCTATCCGAATATCCTACATGGGACTGAACATACTGCATATCTCTTGTGACAGACAAAAGTCCCTCAATTTCGTCGGTGGGAATATAGGCAGGTTGCATCATTCCAGCCAGATATCCCTTATCTCCATCTGCTGGTTTGGATTTTGATTTCATCTTTAGACGCATTAAATCCATTCTGCTGACATTCCGGTAAACAACTCCTCGTCGGTCAATAAGACCAGAACAGGAAAATCCGAGCAAATCTAGTGTTTTCATGAACATGTTGGTTCCGGATTTTGGAATGGTATTTAGTAAGACTCTCTTCATTATCAAATCAATTCCCGAAACTGTTTCAGTACCCAAGAGATTTCTCCTTTGACTCATTCATATAGGTATCTGAGTATCGACCAATTCATGTGACATCCTCATCGAGGAGATTAGAGAATGGATGCGATGAGATGTAATCAGCTCTGAGTCTTTCGGCAGCAGCCAGATGCTCAGGTCGCTCAGGGCGGAAGGTCATGAGTTCACGATAGTATTCTCTTGATTGTATGATTTCTGTCTTATCCAGCTCGAAATGATCGCTTAGTTCCTCCGCAATATTCAACAGAGCGGAGAATAGTGGCATCCAGTATATTGTTTCCTTTGGACCTGGAATGTATTGGTATGGATTTCTCTCAACAATCACTTCTTGGGACGGTGCCCACATGACAAGAACCCGGTCATAGATGTAACCTAGAATCAGAAAGGCAACAAGTATCACACCTGCAAACGCGAATGGTCCATACGGCCCCATATCTAAGAAGAATGGAATAAACTCATAATAACCAATAGCCAGAAGGAGTATCCCGTAGAACAACCCCCAGATTCCTCTGATTTGGATAACTCGCCATTGCTGTTTCATTAACCATTTTCTAAGTCTCATTTATCATACCTTCGTTTCTTTCGAATAATTTGCCAAAGGATTGTCGCATCCTCCTAGCTGTCTTCATGTCCTCGTCCCTCAGGATGCTTAGAGAACTATAATCTGAAAAGTATTGGATCACTCGATCCAATTCAGGAATGACTATGTTCTCTTTTGATGTGATGTCTTTTAACATCTTGAAGAATGTATAAAGCATAGGTGCCTCAAAGACATAAAATCGAGGCTCGGGGATGTATGAATAGGGATTTCTCTCAACTATCACCATACGTTCTGGAGACCAAACTTGTAGTTTCTTGTCATAGTACCAGCCTATAGCGGTCAGCACGAAGAATAGTGGTAGGGAAATGAAAACAACCGCTAGAACCATGTAGTCGAGAGGTATCGTGTCTCCGACGTATGTATCAGGAATTATCAACGTGATGTAGAAAATACCGAAAACCAAAGCGTCCTGTGCAAGACCCGTAAGTGCCTGAATCCAGTTCAGTCGAGTCTTCTCAACTTGAAATCCGAGTTTCAGCCTAGAACCCAATGGAACGCTTGCTCTATCCATTGCATCCTCTTCTTGTGGAAAGGGATGTTTACCAAAGAGCTCCTCAGAAGCACCGTAGACCGATTCAATTCCCTCTTTTGTCGCACCCTGTTTGTAATATTCACCAAGAAATGAGACAGTATCATCGAACGTTTGTGAGTTGATCCCGTATTTTTCAAAAAGGTCCTTAAACATCGAAAATAGAGTATACATCACGGGGTAGTTGAAGGCTAACTCTTTGAAGTTTGGAACGTATGAGTAAGGATTTCGTTCGACA
>JBHLRT010000014.1:0-11168 GCA_048882305.1 Candidatus Thorarchaeota archaeon | reverse complement strand
CGGTAAGCCCGCCCACACCTGATTTGATCATAATTCCCTTCTCGATTCTAGGAATCATAGCACTTAGCATCATCATAGTTGTTAGAAAGAAAGGACAGGTGTGAACGAAATGGGCAAATGGAACCTGCGAAACTATGTTGAAACAATCAAGCTTAGTATTCACTATACAAGAACATACTATCTCTCTATCTTCTTGGCAATACTTGGTGTCTTTGTTATTACCATAGTCTTGTTTCTATTTATAGTGTTCATAGGAAGTATACCACTTTCGATTTATTATGGCCCTTTTGATGAAATCTTTGATGTCTTCGACATTATCGGAAGTGCCTTGTCTGCTGTAAATGATGTTGAGGCTGTAGGTATAATTCTGTTTGCAGGTTCCGCCATACTAGCACCTTTCCTAATTGCTATAGGCGCACTGTTTGGGATTGGGCAGGAAGTCTTTGAGAGTGGAACCGCAACCGCTGAGGAGGTATTGCTTTGGTACCGCCAGAAATTCTCTCGCTTAGCCTCGGGAGGAATAGTTCAGTTCCTCATCATAATGGTGCCCATCGGGATTGAGTATATTTTTGTAACATGGTATTTTAGAGACCAGATGCCTGGTACTACCACACTCACTTTTCTAATCTTCATAGCTGCTTTATGGTTTCTTTTCAGTTCGGGGATGCTATCCATGGTCTTTCCATCAATTGTTGATGGCGTGTCGGTTCTCTCTTCCATCAAGCACTCAATAAAACTGACTCGGAAAAATCCAGGTGCTGTGTTTTCGATTTGGAGCACGTTCTCATCATTAGGTTTGTTATTGCTCGGGCCCATTATTATCCAAGAGTTCACTGACTTCATACTCATGTCAGACCAAGTATATGGCTTCTACATACTTGTAGCTGCTCTTACGATTCTTCTGATACTATTACCTGTCTATGTGCTTTCAGTATCGAGAACGTATCTCATCATTTCAGATCCGAATATCAATGAAGAACAAGAAATCCACATGGAGGGGTCACAGTAGAATGAATCCATCGACTGCATCGCATCGTATGAAAGATTTAGAAATAATTTCAGATCCGAACACTATCAAAGTTCTCTTCGACAAGATACGTGCATTGATAGTTTTCAAATATCTTGTAAATCAGGAGATGACAGTTAAGGAACTTGCAGATGCTATAGGTAAGAATCCCGGAAACGTATTGCGTCACATTGAACGACTCAAAAGTGTGGGCTTAGTCCAGCAGGTTCGGACGAAAAAGACGAACACCGGAATTGTTCAACGTTACTACAGAGCAACTGCAAGAGAATATCGTCTTGGCATTGCAGATATGATAAAGGCAAATGGCGGAGTAAAGAGTTATGCAAAGGATCGACTCCGCAGTATGATAGAAAACCTTGAGGTATATGGAGTTAAGATTCCTGAAACAAGGATGACTGATGCAATGACCATCCTTGAGCAGTTAATTGAACGAGAGAATCAAATAAGCTCGGAGATCAAAATTGTTGATGAGGAGTTTTGGAATCAGTTGCCAACACAGCAACAGGATGATGCATCTCGACTAATGAGAGAGGTTATGGTTAAGCAAGATACTGAATATCAAAAACTGAAAGATGAATGGTGTTCTTTCGTTCTTTCATTTCTTGAACCTAGCTGAGCAGACATAAAGTGCGATACAAATTATGTCCTAAGAGTTCAGAATTTCTTGGTAAGGTAGTATTCCTTTACATCGTACGGATATGCATCTGAAGATCCAAGTATTTCATACCCCTGAGATTTCAGGAACTCCAAGTTCTGAAATGAGAAACAAGCAATCTGTCCAGCTATACAACTTCTTTCCTTGGCAAGCGTTTCCGCATGCATCAAGAGGCTTTTTCCGTATCCAAGACCATGGTACTCATCGTCGACCCAGAATTCAGCGATGTTCAATATCCCTAGTGTTGTATACCCACTGATTCCCCCAATCACCTTTCCGTCATTACTCTTTATCACTGAGCAATAATCAATATGAGGATGTTCTTTCATAACATTTTGAACATTCATGTTGAAGTTCATTCCAAGTCCTTCACGAACTATCTTGAGCTCTTCCTCTGTTGGATCTGAGATGATTGTAAATCCTGTTTTTTCTGTATTTGATGTTGTATAATCTCTCGAAGAGTCGAAACGCGTCATTAGAATATGCTCTTTGATTCCACCATGATAACCGTCGTAAGTCACTAGGAGGTCATACCCAACTGCTTGATAGAAATCCGGTGCTTGCCAGGAGAATGTATAAACATGTGATGAAATACATCCGATGTCCTTTGCCAATCTCTGTGCTTCTAGAACAAGGTCTTTTCCATATCCGTGTCGACGATACTTTCTATCTACCCAGAGCACTTCTAGATACTGAGTCCAGTAAAGTGTACTTGTGGAGATTCCGCCAACCACAGTGCCATCATGGTCTTTCAGGACCAAATTGTGCCAAGGTTGTGGACTATTGTACTCTTCATTGGTCTTCTTCAAATTGTACGACTCAAGTCCTCGTTGAAACTGTTTCACATCATCGCTGGATGGGTCGCTGATGATTTTGTATCGATTCGAATCTTCCATATGAAGACCTCCTAACTCAGAAGTCAATCAACCTCTGTTCTTCTTAATATCTTTCTAACTACGCTATAATCACCTTTCAGCAATGTCCTTATATCATATCTACCGAAACCAAATCATGGGCATGTTGAATACTGAATTCATCATCATGTTCAAGGTGGGATAGTTATGGGAAAAAGCGGTAGCGGCGGAGTCCGCTATGAGTTTAAAGGTGAAACAAAAGGCGGAAAACCAAGCCACAAGTTTTGGATTGCAACCCAGTCAGGTTCTGAAGTCATCGTCCATTTTGGAAAAGTTGGCACGAATGGTCAGACTCGAGTGATAAACTGCAAAACTGTTGAGATGGCAAAGTATTACATTGAAGAGAAAACTCAGGAGAAGGTCATGAAAGGGTACAAACGTATAAACTAGGTCAATTGAGATCTTCTCCTTGGCTTTGATTGTAATCATAGTTGTAGTTAGCAAACTAGGGCAATAGATGAATACGCCAAATGTATATGTAAGGAAAATCCCATGGTCTGAGTATTATTACACAACTCTGGAGAGGATGAAGATTAGAACATGTCCAAAATGCGGACGGCAAAACAACCCCACTCGTAAGTATTGTACACGTTGTGGGGCTCTGTTGCTAAAGCTCGAAGAGAGCGGTGAACCGGGACCAAGTGTAACGCCTGAAGTAGCACCTGTCGCAGACATACCCACTGAAGTCGAGGATGAAGCTCCCGTACTCCCCAGCCAAGTGGCATCTGAACCGGTTGAACCAGAGATGCCGCCAACACCCTTTGGCGGGAGTGTTAGGCATGATGAAGAGGTCACTGAATCGCCTTCAATGGATAACGAACGTGGCAAGCAAGTCGTTGCAGACATTCTTGAGAAGGTCCGAGCTGCAGAAGCTCGTTCCAGAGGTGAAGAAGCCGCTCCTCCTGCCGAACCTGAACTTGAGCCTCCACCCCCAGAACCAATGGAGATTGAGGAACCCACGACCTCCGAGGAAATCTTTGAAGAACCTGAAATAGAAGAGCCTGCTGAAGTTCCAGAACCTCTACAGGAAGAGTTCATTGAGCCTGAGGCACCCCCCGTATCACCTGCACCTGCTGAACCAGTTGAGAGACCTGCCATCGTTACTTCACCAGCAGAAACAATGGCGGCTCCTGCAAAGGATGAGAGAGTTCGTATGTTCGAGTCAGACATCAGTGCTTACAATATTGAAATAAAACAACTTCAGTCTGAGCTATCTTCACTACATACACGTCTTGACGATGAGGTTGAACGTTACAGGACTGCAGCTGAGGTCAAACGAACCAGGACCGAAAGCCTAGAACGCGAATTAAGTCTCGCTAAGAAGGAGTACAACGAAGCCAATAAAGAATACAAGAATGCTGATAACCGCCGAAAGAAGGAACTATCAACTGCTGAGAAGCGGATTCACGAGGTTGAAAAACGGATTAAAAAAGCTGAGGACGGCAAACGCAAGAGATTGGCGGATCTAGAAAAGGAACGACAGAAACGTGAGCAAGAAGCTCTGAAGAGATAGGCTTCCACGCAAAAGATACAATAATAGCATTAGAAGTCTGTTCAATATGCCTAGTGCTGAATGGGACCATTTCATGGAGAACTATTATGGCGACCCATACATGATGTGGCATGATGGGATTGATGAAACATCAGTTCTTCCACTAAAGGGAGAAGAGCGAGATAAGGCTGAGGACATGCTCATCCAGTCTCTAGAGGAAGGGAGTCATTATGGTGCAATAGGTCTCCGTGAGATGCGCTCCACGAAAGCAATTCCCATACTTGAGGAACAGCTGGAACAAAGTACTGGAACCCTCGCAGTCGAGATTGCAGTGGCACTTTGCATGATAAAGAGTACATTGGAATATGTCCCTCGCATTCTAGCTATCCTCAAGATGTCCCCCTTTTGGTCTGATAGGATTCGTGCGGCACGTGCTCTACGAAGGTTTCCCACCGATGAGGTTGTAGAATCTCTCTTTGAATCCGTCGCTAAAGATTCTGATTATCTTGTCCGGAATCACTCTTCAGAAACCATCCTTTTCCTCCACGATCTTCAACCTTCTATTTCAATGCACAAAGAGATCTTCAAACACATGATTGTTGAATTTGAAGAGAATGATGAAGTATCGATGAAAAATGCCTTTGTTCATTACAAAACATGTTCGGATATGTTGCGTGAACTAATAGATACGGAAGGAACTCTGAGGAAGGATCTAATAATTGAGGACATCTGGACTTGGAAGCAAGAGCAGTAAAACGCAAAGCAAAAAGAAGAGTTTTGGACAGAGTTTATTTTCTCTCAATCCAACTCTGAAGTATGAAGGTATCTTGTGAATCCTGCAGCGGCGAGGACTGGAAGATGGTCATCCATGAGGTCCGCGTCCCAGGTGGCGGAGTTATTTATTCTGCGATGAAATGCGAAAGCTGTGGAATGGTCTATCCTCTCCAAGAGGTTGCTAAGGGTCAAGGAATGCGAATCAGTAAAGACAGTGTTATTGGGATGTTGAAACAGTAAACTATGTTCTAAGTTCAGCTACAACGTTCTGTGCATAATATATCTCAATGTCCACTAGGGGTTCATCTATTGAAACCGTTCCCCATTCGTTTCCGTAGTTGATTTGCCAATCATTGTGGATGAAGGTCGTATTATGTGAAGACAGATGTCCATTCATACCTACTGGTAAATCAATATCCAATATAACAAGCTCTGGTGACTCTCCGCTCAAAAAAAAGTCACCCACCTCTACATCCATTCCCTTCGTAGTGTAATTTATGTTCTCAGTCATCACGAACTGGAAAATCCCTGTTCCATAGAACCTGCACCTGCTTCCTGAGATTTTAGCTCCATTGTCCATAACTACAATAGTATTGAGATTAGAACCTGAGATATACAGGCTGTGAATTGCATCTGTTCCCAGAATTATGTTGAGCGTCTTTACAGGGGTCACACTCGTTACCTGCACACGTAATGGAAGGAAGGACGGAGTCGTCACATTCTCGACTGAATGACGTTTCCCTGAGGTGTAATGTGTCATTTCTATTCGATACCACAGACCAGGTTCGTCCACGAACGAAATGGAAATGTTGGCATTGTTGACACCGGTAATTGTGAATCTCGTATCTCTGGTATTATTCTTTGGCAAACTTGCTTCATAATAATAGGTTTCAGGAATACTGCTAATGATGTTCACTAAACCCAATACTCCAATGATGATGACAATTGTAGCGAGAAATCCGATCGCTTTCCGTCTATCAAGGATACTATTGAAGACATTCATTTGCAGCATCAAATCCTGAAGATGCTCATAGATGATAAGTCTGATGAATTATGTAATGAACCTCAGGAGTTACGTCTTTCTGTTTTGAAATTCATCTTTCACTTGATCCATCATATCGGAATCGGTAAACAAGTCAATGGCGGTCATTCCTAGTGCTTTTGCGGCAGTCAACATGGCATCTTGTCCCTTCTTAGAAACAGCGGCTTTTGCAAACTCTCTGGAGTGTCCTGCGATTGTATTATCGCAAATTGAGATGTACGGGTGAATCGCTGGAACAACATGACTTACATTACCAATATCACTTGAGCCCGCACCACTACCCTTAGGCAACGGAATGATTGGTTCACCTAGTGCTTCCAGATTCTTCACAAATGCCTCGCCCATTACCTTATTCATAATTCTGGATTGGTACGATGGTGAAACAACCTCAAACTCAAGTCTCGCACCAGTTGCACTAGCAGCTCCTTTTGCGCAATCTTCTACCTTCTTTACTAATTCTTTACAGTAGTCATTTTCTTCAGCTCGGACATAGAATTCAGATGCAGCGAAATCTGGAACAATATTTGGTTTCACACCGCCATGAGTGATTATGCCATGGATTCTTGATGTCATTTTGATATGTTGTCGTAATGCGTTAATTCCGTTGAATGTCTGGATGACTGCGTCTAGTGCGTTGATTCCTTTCTCTGGACTTGCAGCTGCATGAGCTGATTTTCCATAGAACCTGATTTTCACTTCGGTGAGCGCAAGCCCGCTACGTCCAACTAGGGTGTATCCAGATGAAGGATGAAACATCATTGCAGCGTCAACTTCCTTGAACAGCCCCGCTTCTACCATGGCAATCTTTCCACCAACGTCCTCTTCAGCAGGTGTACCCATGAAGACTAGTTTTCCTGGAATGTCTTTCTTGATTGTTCCAAGTGCTAGACATGCTCCTAGTGCGGCTGTGGCGATGAGATTATGACCACAAGCATGACCTATCTCTGGTAATGCATCATACTCTGCCAGAATGGCAATAGTTGGTCCATTTGACTGGTCTGGGTGAGTTGCAACTATTGCGGTTTCCATTCCTGCTGATCCCTGCTCAACATCAAATCCTGCTTTTTTCAGTTCTTCACTTAGGAGCTTTGCTGCTCTAAACTCTTTGAATGCGAGCTCAGGATTACGATGAATCTCTTCACTAATCTCGATTAGCCGGTTCCGATACTTGTCAACGAATGAACTAGTCTTATCCTTCCACATTTTCATCTTCTGTTTCTACTACAATCAACATCTTGAAGATTACCATTTGTGTAGGTTTCTACTCTAGACGTTATTTTATAATAGTGGATTGTACCTTAATTAGCAAGAGAAGTGAGTCTAATGGAGTTTAAAGACCAAGTCGCCATTGTGACGGGGGCTGCCCGAGGTATCGGATATGCAACAGCATGGGCGTTCGCAAAGAGAGGTGCAATATCAATCATCGTTGACATCGATGGTGAAGGCGCTAAGAGAGCAGTTAAAGAAATTAAGCAGGGAGGATTCAACGCAGTGGCATACACCGTTGATGTTTCAGAACATCAAGCGGTTGACGAGATGGTTGAAGATGTCTTTGAGAAGTTTGGACATATCGATATTCTTGTGAACAACGCTTACATCTCTGGAGGATATGCAATCGTCACTGAAACCACTCAGGAAACCTGGGACAAAGTGATTGCTGTCAATCTAACTGGTTACTTCAACTGTGCAAGAGCAGTTGCCAAGAAGATGATTCCTGCGAAATACGGAAAAATCATCAACATCTCTAGTGGTGCGGGGACTGATGGAAGTCTTTCTTCAGGTGTTCAGTATCCTGCTAGCAAAGCAGGCATCATAGGACTGACGTTGGGTCTAGCAGGTGACCTCGCTCCTCATGGAATCAACGTGAACTGCATAACTCCTGGACTGATTCGCACATGGGAGCCCGAGGAGATGGCTAAGCAGGCAACAGGTTGGACGCTTGAGAAGGTTAAAAGATACATTGAAGTCGAGGTTCCTTTGAAAAGGGTAGGTGAGCCCGAGGACATTGCAGAAACTGTTGTATTTCTTGCTTCCAAGGGTGCAAGCTATATTGTCGGAGAAGTCATCAATGTAGATGGTGGAGGAGTTCTTGACTCGGTGGCCAAAAGAGAGTCTTTACTGGGTTTTTAGAGGTAGAAAAAAGCAAAATGGTGAGAGGAAGTAGGAATCACCTACTCCCTCAAGAAAAGTGTACTAGATTACCTTTCTTTTGAAAATAGTCCGCCGCACTCCGGGGATTGCGATTGCTGATTTTACTCTTTATGATTATTGTCTTCTCGTATATACAACAATTACCACAAGGACTAGAACAACTGCTACAGCTACTCCGATAAGCAAAGTCGAATCTATACCAGCTGGCAGAGTCGTTGGTGTCGTTGGAGTGGTCGTGGAAGTAGGAGTTGTGGTTGGACTAGAGGAAGGAATGTTCAGCTGAAATGTTATTGGTGAGGAGAATCCCCCAGCCACGAAATGGGCTGCATCTCCTGAGTTGTTATGAACAGCTAGATAGAATGGTATTGTTGAACCAGGGCTGAAGGCTATATCGTCGTCAGTATTCCCTGTATCCAATGCTCGACGGAATTCCACATTCCAAGCTGTTCCATTATGAACAGACCCAGCTATGAGATCTCCACGGCTCCCAGTTGGTATTTCAGTCTTATAACCATCAATAAAGTCACCAACAGGTGTTGCATTGATTCCATTTGTCCATGTGATTTCAACACCGTTATTATCCCAGAATGGACGGTCATCATTGCTATAGGCAGCAACATTCGTACTGTTCCCAAGAGCTGTTGTAATAGCTGAAGCGTTATCAGCTTGCACCACTACTGAATTTTCAGAATATCCTCCCGCTGTCTTTGCATCCGATTGTCTACCGTAGCCATCCCAATATTTGTCATCTGCCCATCCTGCAGGGGCTGTTCTTGATGCTTTCCAATGCCAGACATCAAACAGTAATGCATCTGCTGAAGCAGGATTGTGGCCACAAACAATACTTGCTCCTGAACTCCAAGCTAAGGTAATCCTGTCTTCGTTTCCTCCAACATTTTCCCAATTAGTTCCATTATATGACCATGCTCTTCTTGTGTTGTCTTCAGTACTATCATTCCAAGCAGCGAAGACATAGATGTATGCGTCATCAATCAGTGCACTCAAGATCACATTAATTCCAGAATCATGGATACTTGGAACAATGAGTACATCTGCACCACTCCATGCTGATTCTGTCATCTGTCCATCAATGGTAATGGTTTCTGTTGTCATTGTGGGTGAAAGCGTTATTCCATCAGGCAATGCTCTTACATTCTGGGATGCCAATATTAGCAAGAATAAAAATCCCATTACTACTAGTGTGCTTGATAATTTGTTAATCTTCACTTGTTTATCCCTCGCATAACCAATGCGATTCTATTTCGCAGTAAAACAATCAGAACATGAATGAAATTAAGCATCTATCATTAGAGTGTTGCAGTACATTTCTGAATATAGTAAAACAATTCCAGTTTGAAGATAATGCATAATCAATCAACGTCGATAGTATGGGTATGCTGGTTTCATTTGCAAAGAAGGCAATGACTGTTCAAATCCTAAATGAGTGTATGCTTTAGCAGAATGTCTTGCTATTATTCCCTGATAGGAATTTAGAATTGATTAATAAGATTTCAAAACAGAAGTAGTATTACGATGGAGCTTGAAGACCACCATTTAGCCTTGACCTCTAATCGAAATAAAGCATGGATATTCTAGGGATAGATTCATCGGAGTGTGGGAGATTCTATTCATGCATAGGAGATGTGGAACTTACCTTGCAGTTGGCTTGTTGATTTCTTATCTTGTTTCAGTGAGCCTTGTACCCACTGCAATCTTAGAAAATAGCCCTGGTCACTACAATGGGATCAGCGCAAAAGCCACAAGACAAAGCTCACACTTTGCATATACTCCACATGACCCAATTTCCATCAATGGTGATCGTAACTTCAGCGAAACTGCTTTCGTAGAAGGTTGGATTGGTGATGGATCCTCAGAAACTCCATATGAGATAATTGGTTTGGAGATAGACCGAGGTGGTGGTATCGGTCATTGTATCAACATTAGTAACACGCGAGTCAATTTTACAATCCAGTCCTGCAACCTGACTGGCGCTTCCGTTGGTTCAGGAGCCGGAATTTACCTTAATAATGTAAGCTATGGAGTTCTAAGGAATAACACATGTAGTTCCAATAGAATTGGCATCTATCTGATTGATTCTCGTTTTAACATACTTGATAATAACACATGTACAAGTAATGTACATGGGATATACATGTATGATTCTGATTACAACACCATCACCGATAATGTCTGTTCTGGAAACTCCAATTACGGGATGTATCAGAACTACTGCGACTCAAACGTGGTCAGCAGGAATATTTGTAATAGTAATTCGATTGATGGCATACACGCAGAAGAGGCTGATCTAAACACTTTCAGAAGGAACACTTGCATCGGAAATGGTCATGATGGCATTGAGGTAATCAATCATCCTCATGGAAACATTCTCTCAAATAACACCTGTAATTCTAACCATGATTATGGCATTATTCTATTCAATGATAACAATAACGTAGTCCCTGCGATTGTAGCTAACAATACCTGCATAAGCAATGACTTTGGAATTCGATTCGTTGATAGTGCAACTACCCTCACTCACAATGTTTTGATTGATAACTTCGTTGGGTTCGATATTGAATGTAGTGAGAGTGTTTTTTCATACAACACAATAACACAGAATGACATTGGCTTTGCTGCAAGCATGATGTCATATTCTACCTTTTCTCATAACACTATCGAGGTTTATAGTGAAGGATTTTGGGTTATGTATGGTGATGAGAATGTCTTCTCTCATAACTCCATTATCAGTGAACAAACTGGTATCAATCTAGAATATGGTGGTGGGAACGACATTTTCCTCAATGACATTATGGTTGATTATGATGGTATGGATATTAATTTCTGGATTGGTATCAATTTAGCATCACATACAGTAGATACAAATGTGACGCTAAACCGAATTGAGCGAGGAGGTTTCCCAGACACAGAAACCATCCAGGATCAAGAAACTGGACTCACTAACTTCATTGATCGCAATTTCTATGATGAAATTACTGCCAGACAAACCGCCTCGATGCAACAGTGGGGGCAACTGGATGGCTATGCCGGAAACCGGATTTTAAACCTGTTTGATCGGCTAGTCTCAGAATATGAGGAGAAAAAATCATGAAAAC
>JBHLRT010000013.1:0-11691 GCA_048882305.1 Candidatus Thorarchaeota archaeon | reverse complement strand
GCTGAGTCATAGAATGGCCACTTTGTGACCTCAGCCTTTCTCATTCTACCTTTGATATCTATCTCCACAACATCTCTTTCTTTTACCGAATCGGGTTTGACATAGCTCAATGCAATCCCCTTGTTTAGGATTGGAGATAGTCCTCCACTACTGACCTTCCCAATCACTTCACCATTCAATAGAACTGGATAATGTTCTCTTGGGATGCCACGATCTATCATTGTTAGACCAATGCGTGTTTTTCGGATACCGCCCTCTTTTTTATGATGTTCAACTACATCATAGCCAAGATAGTGCGGCTCAACCTTGAACTTCACAGCATATGGAATCTTGGCTTCGATTGGAGAGGTATCCTCATCAAGTTCATGACCATATAAGACAAATCCAGCCTCAAGTCTTAGTGAGTCTCTTGAACCAAGTCCACATGGTTTTATATCAAACTCTGCACCTTGCTTGAGAAGTTCCTCCCAGAATGATCGTGCCTTTCTTTTTCCATCCTCATTGAAAGGAGTATCTAGGACAAGGATTTCTACACCATCTTCACCTGTGTAACCAGTCCTACAGAGATAACAGTCATAACCAGCAAGACTGACTCTATAACTGGAGAATCGTGCATATTCACTGAGATCTTTGTCAGCAAGTTTATTGATGAGGTGGAGTGCTTTTGGACCCTGAACTGCAATCATAGTGATGTTTCTCGATTTGTCTATCACATCGACCTTGAAGTCGGACACATGCTTCTGAAGGTGGTCATGAATCTTGGGTCCGTTAGAGGCATTTGTAATCCAGATATATTCGTCTTCTCCTACTCTGTAGAGCGTTAGGTCATCGCGGATTCCACCACGTTCGTTTAGACAAGTTGTGTAATGACCTTCATTTACCTCCAGTTTACTTACGTTGTTTGTAGTAAGAGTCTGAAGGAACACTTGTGCTTGTTCACCCTTGATAATGAACCGAGACATATGAGTAGTATCAAAAATTCCTACACCGTTTCTAACAGCCATATGTTCCTCTCTGATGTCTGTATAACGAACGGGCATTTCCCATCCTGCAAAAGGGATTACATCACCATGCTCTGCATGCCAGTCATATAGATGAGTTCGTTTCAGGAGGTCATTCATGTCACTTCACCGATTAGTATGCTCCTAAAAAGCAGTCGTAGCGGACTCAGCTACCATTTTATTTCCTTCTATGAAGCTATACAAGCAGAGGCGTCATCACATGAGCGATTATCCAAACGTCAAAATTAACGGCTTAGTTGTTGGACCACGTGAACCTGTTCGAGTGATGAGTGTGATTAATCTATCACCCGAATCGTTCTATAAGGGAGCAATTGCTGATAGTGTTGACAGATTTCATGAGATGATTGAGGTTGTTACAAAAGAAGGTGCTGACCTAATCGATATCGGAGGAGTATCCACAGCTCCTAAGCAAGTCTATGGAACATCTGATATATCAATTGACGATGAAATCATGAGAGTAAAAGATGCGTTGAACTCTATCGATATGTCAAAATATCCACCAATTTCAATTGATACAACATCATCAAAAGTAGCTAAGGTGGCAATTGATCTTGGTGTAGCATTAGTCAATGATGTTTCTGGCCTACATTCAGACTCAAATATGGGAAATCTAGTGGCAGGATATGAGCTGCCTATTGTCCTAATGGCTAGATGTGATTCACCATGTGAAAGTGTTCAATCCTCAATTGAGTCACTAATGGATAGTCTTAGAATAGCCAATAAAGCTGGAATAGAGGCTGATAGAATAATCTTGGACCCGGGAATTGGCTTTGGAAAACCTGCAGAGGTAGATGTTCAAATCCTTCGCGAATTAGGTCAATTCATAAAACTAAATCATCCACTCCTTGTAGGGGTGTCCCGGAAAGCATTCATAGGCCACATTCTCAATCAACCAAATCCAGAAGATCGGTTATTGGGATCATTGGTAGCAACTACATTCGCAGTGTCTGAAGGAGCTAATATTATTCGAACTCATGATGTGGCGAAGACAAAGATAGCAATCAAGATGGGAGAAGCTTTTCGTGGGAAAATACAAAATTAAGAGCAGTGTTGGTGAGAAATCTTGAGATGGGATGAGTGGCATCCAATTTACCTGGACATTGTTCAGAGATTGGGGTTAGATTCATCTGCCGATAGAAAAGCAACACAACTTCTTACATCAATGCTGAAAAAAATTGACCCGACGCCGCTCTTGAAAATCCTGTCAGGGATGATTTCGGGACATCAAGTGATTGTATGTGGTGCAGGCCCATCATTAAAGCATCATGTGACCTCATTGATAGAGAAGGAAGAACTTTCGCATTATACGACCCTTGTAGCTGATGGCGCTACCTCGGTCATGCTTGAACTTGGTATTCACTGCGATGTGGTTGTGACCGATTTGGATGGTGACATTGATGATCTTATTGAGGCAAAGAACAATGGTGCTTTGTTGATTGTACATGCTCATGGAGACAATATTGAACAAGTGGAGTCTGTTGTTCCGAGATTAGGAGCCATTTTAGGAAGCACACAAATCGAACCAACTGAACGAGCATTTCTATGGGGCGGGTTCACGGATGGAGATAGAGCATGCTATATCGCTAGTGAATATTCACCAGAAAGAATCATTCTGGCTGGAATGGATTTTGGAACAACTGTAGGAAAGTGGTCCAAACCCGGACATGACAGCCATTTTCTTGCAAGTGAAAGAAAGCGAATAAAACTGGAAATTGCTGAGGAGTTGATATCTAGACTCTTCGAACGAAAGCAAATAGACCATCTATTCCTTACTTAGACTGATTCGTGGTTTGGCCTTCGGTAGAAGCGGTTGCTTAGAGAAAGCCCGCTTTAATATTCCAAAGATAACTGAAGATTAGAAAAGCAACTCCAGCCATTACCATTCCAAGTATCATAAGTCTGGTTGCATAACCAGGCTGAAAGACATACTTTGAAGCGTAATATATCAGTCCTAGGCCAGAAACGCCAACTAGGATGACTACTGAAGCAACAATCCCTTCCATTCCTAATTGTTGATCAATTCCGGGAGCTATCACAACAGGAACGCCAGATGGACTTCCAGCAACAGCAGGTGGAGTTCGAACTAAGGTATAGATATTACCTCCGAGGACAAATAATACCGCGACGAACATAAGCCCAAAAAGGACTGTGTCTGGAGGACGAGTAGGCATCCGAAAACTGGGCCTAGTGAGTCGTACTCTTGGTCTTACTATGAAACTTGGCCACCAAGGCTTCACATATCTTACCTCGAGCGGTTCTCATTTTGAGTCTGCTTTTAAGACTTACGCGATATGCAATGTTGTACTAATGGTTGAATCGATGAGCCACAATGGCTATTTGAGATTGTAAATGATTCTGAACTAATTGAGAAGTGAGGTGTTTGAAATTGTCCAGAGTGATGGTAATCACAGAGAAGCCCATAGCAGCAAAACGCATAGCTCATGCTCTGGATGAAAATAAATCACCTACTGAGGTCAAGAAACGTGGAGCTTCATATTATGACTGCAAGAGAGGAAATGATAATCTCATTGTGGTTTATGCACTTGGACATCTATATGAATTACAACAGACTGTAAAGGGTTGGACATATCCAAGGATGGAACCAGCTTGGGTTCCAAGGTATGAAGTAGAAAAGAAGGCTACTCAAACAAAACCAATCATTAATTTGATCAAGAACTTGGCAAAGGAGATTGATTCATTCGTTGTTGCGACCGATTATGATATCGAAGGGAGTTTGATTGGATATCTCACACTGAAATATGCATGCAAAGCAGATCCAAGACTGGCTCACAGGATGTTTTTCAGTACCCTCACCGATTCGGAGATACAAAGTGCGTTTGAAAACAAGTCTAACACTCTGGATTTTCCAATGATTGAAGCAGGTCAGGTGAGGCATGAGATTGACTGGTTATATGGTATTAATCTCACTAGGGCACTGACCCTATCTGTGAAGAACACTGTAGGATGGTTCAAAATTGTTTCAACAGGAAGAGTTCAAGGTCCAACACTCTCATTCGTGGCAGATAGAGAGCAAATGATCAACCTCTTTGTACCTCATCCATTTTGGATAATCCATGCAATGACCGTACAAAATGGCACAGAGATTGAATTAGAGTATTCTCAAAAACGCGTAGACACGAGAGATGCTGCTGATGAAATTGTGAGATCATTGAATGGACAGAATGCCCTTGTAAAATCTATAAATCGTAAGACCACCACACAGCAACCGTATCCACCATTCAATCTTAGCACCTTGCAGTCAGAAGCTTATCGTCATTTTGGTTTCAAACCCAGTAGGACACTTGCAATTGCACAATCACTCTATCTCGATGCAGTCATCTCTTACCCTAGAACCAGTAGTGAGAAACTACCTGAAACATTGGACCTCAAGGAGATTCTTAATGGACTCGGAAAAATGAAAGACTATGGACCAATGGCAAAGCAAGTTTTGAAGACTGGAAATCTCGTACCAGTGCAGGGTAAGAAGAGTGACCCAGCACATCCTGCGATACATCCCACAGGATCAAAACCAACAAAGCGATTCACACCAAGTGAGAAGAAGTTGTACGACCTCATTGCTAGAAGATTTCTATCTCTTTTTGGCGAAACATCAGTAAAAGAACATCTTCGCGCAGATATAGTGCATAAAGAACATCTTCTCTATCTGAGGGGACTGAGAATTCTAAAGCCAGGATGGATGGTATTCTACGGTGACTATTCCAAGACAACTGAGAGGAATCTTCCTGATGTTTCAGAAGGAGACGTGCTCTTATTGAATCCTGTCAGTGCAGAAGACAGATACACTCAGCCTCCTGCTCGATTCAATCCAGCCAGTCTCTTAAAGTTGCTAGAACACGAGAATCTAGGAACAAAAGCAACAAGAGCGAGAATTGTTGATTCTATCAAATCTCGAGGCTATACGCTTAATGACAGGTTTGAGCTTTCAACTTTAGGATATGCCCTTTTTGAAACTCTTGGAAGATTTGTGCCAGATATTCTTTCTCCAGAATTGACACGGTATTTGGAAAAAGAAATGGATGATATCCAGCAGGAGAAGACTAGCAGAGAAGATGTGTTAGCGAAGGCCAAGACCAATCTTCTGAGTCTGCTTGAAGAGTTCAAATCAATGGAGGATGAGATAGGTAACGAACTCGTAACGGGTTTGCAGAGATACTGGAAATCAAAAGAGGAGTTCGGTGAATGTCCGAAATGTAAAGAGGGGACACTTCGTGTGATAAGGTCCTCCAAGACGGGAAAACGGTTTCTTGGCTGCTCAAACTATAGTGAAGGCAAATGTGACCAGACATTTCCACTACCACAAAAAGGTGATTTATCACCGTTAGATGCTGCATGCCCTCATTGTGGATATCAGATGTTCCAGGTGACTTCAGGACGTCGGAAATGGGAAACTTGTATCAATTGGGCTGATTGTCCTGGACGAAAGGACGAACTCAAGGCTCTCGAAGAGCTTAGGTCTAAGAGTGAAAAACCAAGGAGGGAAGAAGAGGAATGACGTTCTGTAAGATTTGTGATCGCATCACCTTGAAAGAGAACAGTCTATGTCAATATCATCAAACTGCATTGGAGAATGTGCACTCCGCTTATGAGAGTTGGAAATCTGCAAGTGGAATTAATTGGGAAGAATACATCGAGAAACTCTACGAGTTAGAAGAAACAGGACAATGGATACTTGATGTAATTGAGCAAATTAGGTCAGGAGATGATCTTTCAATACGGACATGAGCTCCAGCATCCGTTCCCGGGTAAGCGAGCTCATTCCAACCACAAGCATGCATGTCTGATTTGTCCATAAAGATACTCGCTCAGCAAGAGTTCGCACCAATGTACTCTCCATTTCAGTGGTGAAGAATCCAATCGATGTTGGTTCAGACCGACCTTGTCCAGCGGGGATTGCCATCGCGGATAACCCAAGTCTAAATTTATTGGAGTCTGACATTAATACAAGAATGCCATTTGTCAATGTCATAATGCGAAACTTGACAGGACCTCCTGAAGTTTCAGATGAGAATTCAGTTATATCGTCGAACTCCATTGTTAGTCAAACAACTGAAGTACGAGGTCAGATAAATCAGTAACGTAAAGCAACATGGTTATCAAGGCGTCAATTTGCAGATATATAGAACGCTGATGACTGAAAACTCTTCGAGTTATGTGGACTTCTTTCCCTATCCTGAAGCACGAGATGGACAAGAGGATATGATGAAAAGGATAGAAGAGTCAGTCAGGAAAGGTGTACACATTTGTTCTGAGGCACCCAACGGTTTTGGAAAGACATGTGTGACCCTTAGTGCAGTACTTCCGTGGATTAAGGAGAAGGATGGAAAAGTTCTGTATTGCGCAAGAACTCACAGACAACTTGATCGCGTAATGGAAGAACTTGAAGAGATATCAAGTAACAAAGATGTGTCTGGTGTTTCATTTCGTGGAAGACGACATATGTGTCTGAACTCTTTTGTATTAGAGAATGCTGATTTCGTGGCGCCAATTTCAGAAGTCTGTGGTCAATTGAAAGCAACAGGTAGATGTTCGTACTATGAAAACCTTCGTCGTGCTGGAAATCCGGAAGAACTTCTAGAGGATATGCCAAAAAAGGTACTCACAGCTCCCGAGATATCTAAGATTGCAAGTAGTAGGTCAATCTGTCCCTATGAATTGACAAGACGTCTAGCCAAGGTCGTTGATGTAGTTGCATTATCGTATCTGTATGTCTTTGATCCTTGGATACTCGAAGTGATTATACCTGATCTTGAAACACCCACATCCAAGATGGTACTTGTGCAGGATGAAGCCCATAATGTGCCAGCCACTGCATTAGATTCAGCAAGTGATTCATTGACAATTGGCACAATACGGCAGGCATTACGTGAAGCAACAACTTACAACGATGAACCTTCAAAGGACTTCACTCGCGCCTTAGCAAAGACTGTGCTTGAACTCTCTGCCGATATGAAACAAGTTGAAGAGCGAATGGTTGACCCACGTCAGATAGTTGAGTCAACGATTAAAATCGCCCAGCTACAACATCAGCCCCAGATACTTTCGTATATGAGAGACTATGGCAACAAAATACGACGAGGACTATTGAAAGCTGGTAAGTTTCCACGATCCTCAATTCATAGAGTGAGCGATTTTCTCTACAGATGGTTGAGATACGCAGAGAGGAATGACTATGCGTTTCTATTAGCATCAAGCAGAGGGTATGGCGAGAGTAGAAGAGTATCATTGGATCTTGTCGCGATGGATCCCACATCAGTGACAGAGAGTGTCTTAGGAATGGTTCATAGTTCAGTTGCCGTGTCTGGAACAATGTCGCCTTTAGATGCTTATTCTGAGATGCTTGGTTTCGGTCAAGATGCGATTAAGGTGGCGTTTCAGAGCCCCTTTGCGAGAATAAATAGACTTGGTCTGATTGTGAGTGGTTTGGACACATCTTATCAAAACAGAAACGACTCGACTTTTGGACGTATGGTAGACCATTGTGTTGCTGTTGCGAACGCGACACCAAGTAACACGGGAATTTTCACCTCTAGCTATTCAGTGGGCAAATCGTTACTGGATGCAGGACTTGAGAAGCGCCTGAAACGCAAACTCTTCATTGAGAAAGCAGGCATGAAAGGGACTGAAAATGACAAATTAATCGAGGACTTCAAAAAACAAGGGGACCGTGGTGGTGCAGTGCTTTTAGGTGTGCAAGGTGGTCGGAATTCTGAGGGAGGCGATTTTCCGGGACAAACCATGGAAAGTGTAGTAGTTGTTGGAGTTCCATACGCAAAACCAACTCCAAGAATGGAAGCTCAGATCAATTATTACGATTCCCGGTTCAACCAAAAGGGCAGAGATTATGCATATGTGCTCCCAGCAATGACCCGTGCCATTCAAGCTGCAGGTAGACCTGTGAGGCGACTAGATGACAGGGGTGTAATTGTTATGCTTGACCAACGATTCGGAACTCCGTATCTGAGTAGATTCATCCCTGCTTGGCTATCTGATGTGACACAAATCATCTCAGATGACCCTGAAATCACATCTCATCAAGTTGAGAGTTTCTTCATCGTTTAGGAGTCAGTGGTCAGCAGATTGTCTAGCGAGGTTTCGCCAAGCAACACAGATCGCGCCTCTTCCGTAGATATCTCACGTTTTCCTCGAGTGAAACGTTTAATGAAAAGTTTCAGAGATTTGACATAGCCCACTTTTGGTTCTAGAACTGTATCACTCTCAGTTTGGGAACGTCCAGATCTACCAGCTATGATAATGGCAGAAGTTTGGTCAGATGTGACTCCTCCTGAGAGTGTTGTATGATGTTCATTCACGAGTTCAATGGTCAGATTAGGAAATTTATGGTTCATCTCTCTAAGGAATAGTGTTGCGTATAGCTTAGAACCTGTTCCTACTCGGACAATTGTCCTACATTTTGGAAAAAGTCGTGAAACGTAAGAATCTAGACGTGATGAAAGATGAACAGCATTTCCTGGAGAGGGAAGAGAACACGTGAATGCGACGGTACCATCTATGACAAGGGCTATCCCAAACCGCATACCAGGGTCAATTCCTATAATTGCAAAAGAGGGGTCGTGAATATCATTCAGTTTGGCGGTTATTTCGATTGATGTAAAGTCAGGATCCAGGTCCTCATCAACCACTACAATAGTATTATGCTGATTGAAGTCCTCATCCGTTGTTATGACTACTTTTGCGTCTTCACAGCGAGAGTCACCGGGTGAGCAAACTACAAACTTGAGGTCGAGTTTCTTCAGGAGCTCGATCACAAGATAGAGTACTCGGGGATTCTCTGTGGCAATTGCGACCTGCCACCTGAGCATGATATCGGTCCTTCTAGATACGCTTATCACTCGAGAGTGATGACAAGAAGGCAGTGAGATTGAATTTGATTCTTCCGTCTGGGGTATCTCTGCTTGATCGCATCTTTAATGGAGGCCTCAACACAGGTTTATTCACACATGTTTATGGGGATGCAGCTGCAGGAAAGACAACACTTGCGCTTCAGTTTGTTGCTAATGCACATAGACTTGGTTTTGGAACTATCTATGTAAATTCAGAGAGCACATCACCTGTATTACGTCTTGAACAGATAACAGGTCACTCGTTTGGAGATGTTGAGGATATCGTGAAAATCCTAGCTCCCAAAGGATTTAGTGAGCAGAGTGTTTTGATTGACGATTTGGAGTTGTATATGCGAGACAATACAAAACTCATCATTATTGATACATTAACAAGATATTATCGATTAGAACTTGAGGACAAGAAGACAAATTATGCAAATCATCGTGAGTTGAACCGACAAGCGGGTGTCTTGAAAGGGCTTGCTAGAAATCATGAAGTTGCTGTTTTGGTATTGAACCAAGTCAGGTCAAGACTCAAAGGTATGGATGATTTTGAACCCGTTGCTAAGAATATCATGGATTATTGGTCAGACTATGAAATAAAAATGCGAGTCACTAAGAGAACAGGAGAGAGGATTATTAAACGGATTACTCCTGAAGGGGAATTTTCAGATGGGCGACTTTATCTTGTGAAAGGCGGTTTCTCATCCGAAAAGCCACATGAGAAAGAGTGAAATTATCTAACTAAAGGGCACATATGGAGTATTGCTTGATGTACGAGGAACTAGCCATTTTCGAGCTTTCAATCTGGCTTGGATTATCTGCATGGATTGCTAACGCAACTCCAGTGATAGGCGGTGGCGGAAGACCAATTGATGGCGGCAAAGATTTTCGTGATGGTCGTCGTATATTAGGTGATGGCAAAACTATTCGAGGATTCATCGTAGGAGTTATTTTTGGTACACTGACAGGTACAGGACAGTTTCTTGTAGAGCCATATCTAAGACCGGTCTTGGCGCAATTTGTCACAATTACGCCCGAGATGGATTATGTTTTTAGTATCAGTGTCCCAGTAGCTTTTCTTCTATCAATCGGTGCTCTTACAGGAGATGTTGTTGGTTCATTTATCAAAAGAAGAGTCAATCTAAAGAGTGGTGATCCTTCCCCATTTCTTGACCAAGTAGGATTCATAATTATGGCACTGATCTTCGCGTTTCCACTCCTAGTTCCTAGTCCTATCTTTGTGATAATCCTAATTTTAACCACATTAGGAATACATTGGCTTGCTAATGCAGTGGGATATCTATTGGGTCTGAAAAAGAATCCGTGGTAGTTTAGGACTAAGGAAAACCATAAAAGGTGACTAAAAAGATTCTATGCCATCTAATCAATTCCACTGGACTCCTTCTATGTCCATGTGATTTGATAGGTGCTCAAGTTTCTATAAACCGGAGTAACCCTAACAATGATGGTCAAGGATTGCATGCGATCGGACGTAGTGTACGTTTCAGTACCTGGAACAAGAGAAGATGTTCTTCAGTTGATGGCTGAAAAACAAATCAATGGTGTTCCTGTTGTAAAGAAAGGAACCAAGTCACTAGTAGGTATAGTCACGAGGACGGACCTTCTACAGAAGGCTGACGAGAATCAGCTTGCTATGCTTATGGTAAGGGACCCAGAAACAGTTACTCCAAAAACGAATATCAAGACTGCTCTAAAGTTAATGATAGAGAAAAATTACAGAAGACTTCCCGTCGTAGAAAACGATGAACTAGTGGGATTAGTATCAGTTCCTGACATTCTAGGAGCTACTCTTGAAAATAACAAGAAATACGGTTCGATGGAACTTGTCAAGTTTGTTACAAGAACAGTAAATGCTGTTTGGGAGAAGACTCCGCTTCCTCTATCCTATATGATAATGGAGATGGCTGGAAAAAATGGTCTAGTTGTTCTTGGGGCAGGAGGCAGCGTGACAGGTATGATTACTGTTAGTGATTACATCCGGCTCTCTGAAGTCACTGTTGAGGATAATGTATCACAGACCTTCAGTGGAACGGATAGCAATGTGGATTGGGGATGGACCTCGAAAGATTTTCTTGTCGTGACAAAGAAACTTCTTCGATTACCAAATACAGCAGTAGAAGATGTGATGACAAAGAACATCATTAGCTTCAGTGAGATTACAACCGTGGCTGAATGTATCAGGACACTTCGCAATGAAGATATTGATCAAGCCCCAGTTTTATCGGTCACTGGAAGTTTCATAGGTATGATTGAGGATAGAGACCTTCTACAAACTGCTCTAGAGTCTTTGGATAACGATTAGGGCTCCAAGAAATCAGTCAAAGCAGTCTGTTCTGAAACAAACAAAGAGTCCAGAGCTGCTGTGATAAGTCGTAATCGCTCTTGCAAATATTGGTCTAAACCGTGTTCTTCAATGATTTTACGTGTCACTTCTAAGTACTTTGAGATGTTCTTTTGCCTGACTGTTAATGAGAGTTTGTTTCCACAGACGCAACTACCCGATAAGGGGATTCGTCTATAGACCCTACGACACTTTTGGCACTGTATTTTCTGCGTAGAGTAAGCTCTCAGATTTCCTCGTATATCACGGAAGAAGTGATGAGAGAGAACACGTTCAGCAACATCTTTTGCGTCAACTGCAGAAATCATTGTAGCAAGTTTCAATTGAGCACCAAGTTTCTCATCCATACTACCCAATAGTTTGTATCTGGTGTTCTTTGGACCACTATCAAATGATGAAGTACTATGAGTGAAGCCAAATCCTTCATACTGCGCAGCTGAGT
>JBHLRT010000012.1:0-11725 GCA_048882305.1 Candidatus Thorarchaeota archaeon | reverse complement strand
CGTTTAGCATTGATTCAATTGTCAATCTATCAAAACGAAACCTGCTCGTGGCAATGTTTGCGCATGAATCCATGTTCATCATATTCACCTATCTGTATCAAACAGAAAGTCTGTTTGGAAGTATAGTGATTCTATCTCTAACATGGCTCTTTGTGCTAATACTACGTATCCGTGAATATAAGGAGTAAAAATGTCCTGGTCCGAATTAGAGTCATTCAAACCTAAACAGTTCTATTTGAGTCCTCATCAATAAGTCCTTGAAGATGTGTTCAATACCTTTCCTTTCATCGGTCATCCAGGGATGAAATGATGGTTTCAAGTACTGGATAATTCTTGGAAACAGACCTTTCAACAGCCCATTTCTACCTAAGAAAAACTTCCCAACTTTCAACTTGTCCTTCCATCCCCACAGTCCATCTTTCTTTAACAAGTATCTCATCCGTATGTATATGTTAATTGCAAGATCAAATGAAACAAAGACCAAGCTAATTATGCGCATAATATAGCTTTTAGAAAGCATCTGAGAAAGATCGAAACACACGCTCTTGTGTTCTATTTCTTCCATTGCATGATAAAGAAGAATACTACTGAAAGGAGCATCTGACTTCCTAAGAAGGTCCTGATTGACATATGTGAATAGATAAGCTATTGATGCTGTGTAATGCTCAGCTGCGGCTGTGACTGCAAGTCGTAATTTCGCAGGAATATGCTTGCGGGACCATACATCAAAGCTGTGCAGATTTTTATCATACAAAGCAAGTTCTTCATACCCCGTCTGAATGAGTGCTTTGTTCCACAGTCTATGTTGTTGACTATGATGCGCTTCTTGCTGTTGAAATGATTTCAGATCTTGTTCCATTTGATTGTCAATACTTCCGTGCTGTCTAAGAATTCGGGCACCATCAACTGCAGCTTGAATAAAGAACAGCTCGCCTTCTGGAAAGGTTGATTGTAATGCATTGATAAAATGAGTTCCAATTGGGTCATTGTTAAACCAATAGCGGTTGGTTTCTAGTGATGTTTGATACTCGTATGCTACCTTTCGTACCACAATATGAAGATTAGAGGGACGATGGGTGTGAGAACGAGGGATTTTCTCCATATTACGCGCCTTTCTATTGGTTCCGTCATGCCACTCGACTTAAGCTTTGCTTTCCGACAGTTGTTCTTTAAGGGAAGGCGATGAGATCAACATATAAAATGACGCCTGAACATTTGCCATATATCAAGTCTTATTTCAAACAAACACCTATTCACCTATGTGATTAATTTTGTCTGGAACAGTAAGAATCGAGGGTGACGAAGTCGTGCTGGAAATACACGGCGTCGATGAGATACTAAGCATAAAGAGAAGTATCCATGTCCCTCTCAAAAACATACTATCTGTTTCCACTGAAACTATTCCTTGGAATATCTTTAATGGATTGAAAATAGCCGGTACTGACATTCCCCATCATGTAAAGGATGGACGTTTTTTATCTAAGGAGGGACTGATGTTCTTTGAGATGCACAATCCCGAGAGTTGCATTACAATAAATCTTGATCATGAGCGCTACAAGAAGATTGTCTTCGAGGTCGATGATAAAGAGTCTGCTGCTATGATGATTAACAATGCAATCTCAAGCGACCAACTCATACACTCATATGATGAGAATGTTTCTGAAATGGGTGGAAAGTAAATACAGTTCAGAACTCTAGAATCTCACTAATACTTAGAAATTAGTGAGAATTTCTGGATTAGATTAAAACTCATCTCTAGAAGTACTGATGAGCCCCGAAGATTATCGACACATCGATGAGTTATTTAGTAAACTCCAAATAAAATATAGAATAACCGAAACTATGGTGATTAATCCAATGAGGGATCCACTTCGTCTTCTCAAGTTCAGCTATGTAATCGGGGCAGTCCTTGACCTGCTTGTTGCCATCCAAATGTTTCTTCCCCTTGTTTTTGCTGCAACAACTGGGATTGGACCTTTCTCTCCAGGGTCTGACTATCTCTATGCCTCCTACATGAGTGGCGTAATGATGATTGGCTGGGCTGTTCTCCTCATTTGGGGCTACAAGAAACCTGTGGAGAGAATGGAAATTCTTCTGATCACAACTTTTCCAGTATTAGTCGGCTTGATGATTAGTGATATACTGAGTGCTATGGCAGGCTTTTTCCCATGGTTGACAGCTGTGGTATATCTCCTGATTCAGATGTTTCTCGTGACTTTATTCGTCATTAGTTATTTCTTGAATCGACGGAGCGCAGTCTTTGCTAGTACATAGACTATCGCACTATATTCTACCCATCACATAGAAGATGTAGTCCTGAGGTGGGGGTTTCAACTCCAAATGTCGTAATCTAGCTCCGATTTGAGCCCTGTGTGCTGTGCCATGATTAACCACATGGTACAGAACATTCCAGACCTTCATATTATCCTGAAATGGATTTTCGAGGTCTCTATCCGTGAGACCATCCAGAAATACTCTCATCTCTGCTTCGACTAAATCCCACTGCATTCTGATCTCTGCAGGTTTCTTAAAATCCTCCGGATTATGAACGCCAGTATCTGGTTTTCCACGAAGTCCACGGAACCATCTCTCATCTACACTCATAATGTGAACAAACTGATTTCTGATAGAACCAACTGATATTTTGTCTATGCCTGTCAGTTGCTTCCAAGATATATTCTCGATACAGAAGTGCCAGAACTTCCTATTGAGCGTAAAATGATACTCGTACAGATGACGTATATTATCAGCATTCATTGGTTATCTCCTCTGCAAGATGACAGCTCTTCATGTATCTTCCGTCTTAGGATAAGGTGTTTCCCTGTTTCTGCAATCAATCAAGTTGGTTGGATTTGATCTAAAGTAACAGACCTCTTACCATCTAACCACCATGCAATCAAAGTAAGTACCATGTACATGAACTCTGCTAACAGAGCTGCTGTCAGCACATTGGGGTAGGCCATGAATGGATTGAGTATGGTGATAATTACTAGTGCAAAGATGAAGACATACATTCCAAATTTACCAACAGGGGTTGAGTCTGAAGATGTCGATGCGAGATATATCCAACAGCCAACTAGGAGAACAGCAAGTTCTACTGCAATTGTGACTATGATGCTATTCCAAAGCCCAAGGCCAATTGCCAAATCAAACCCGGGTACTAATAGTAAGTCCGGTGTGTGGACGATAATATCCAGAAGAAAGTGCGAGAATACTAATGCGCTCAGGACAAGTGCTGTTCTCTGTCTGTAAGAGGAATCTATAGAACTCCTCAGGGGAATAAATCGAACAATTAGATATACTACAATGGTCCATGCAAGAGCTCCAAGAAGACTATGAGTTAACGGATAATCATAGAGATCAAATGGACTGGCTTCAGTAAATCCCGGGATGATCCTCAGATGCTCAATTCCAAGAGGAACAAAGAGAAAGAACAAAATGTCCACCAGTTGGGCACAAATGAAAAGGATACCAAGCGATGTCTTGGGAACATATCTCTTCAAGGCGAAAGCTATTCCGTAATGTCCGATGAACATAGAACTCACACTTCCAACCAGTTGTTTTCAGAAGTTAATTAAACTATGCTAGAAATTTGAATCAGGACTAGGTTGTTCTGAACTTGCCCAGAGGTATTTTTATCGAGGTCCTGTTCAATTCAGTTTGATGAAAAAATCGATAGATTATGATGAGGTTTCCAAGGTCTATGATAATGTACGAATCGGAGACCCCGAGATGGTCCGACAACTTGTACAGGGAGTCACTCTTATTCAGGATTCAGTTGTTTTGGATATAGGTTGCGGCACAGGAAACAATACGCTGCTCTTTGCAGGAGCGACTAGGACCAAAGTGACTGGCCTGGACATATCATATGGGATGCTTGAGAAGGCACATGAGAAGAGTAGACAAGTACCACTTGTTCAAGCAGCTGCAGACATTCTTCCCTTTGCTAGCGAGACCTTTTCTCTAGTCTTCATGACTGAGGTCATTCATCATCTTCCAAGTCCCGACAGATCAATTACAGAAATATATCGTGTTTTGATACCTGGTGGGTCCACATGCATTGTCACACAATCACACAAACAAATAGACGGTAGGATGACATCTAGGTTTTTCCCCGCCTCTGCAAATGTGGACAAGGAGCGGTATCCTGACATTGACGTGATTGAGAACTATATGTTGAGAGCCGGATTCAATCGTATAACTCCAAAGGAATACCTGTTTAAACCAACAAAGCTTGGTGAGGACTACCTCCGTACAGTTGAAAATCGGGGCTATTCTATGCTCCATAAAATCAGACAGGAAGACTATGAACAGGGAGTCATAGCTCTAAAGACAGCATTTGAGAGTGGTGAGGAACTAACCTATTCTGCAGGTTATACATTTGTCTGGGCAATCAAAGAGTGAAATCACTCTACGACCAATGTTATAGTACAAATACTCTCTAGTGTTCCTCTGAAGATTTTTTTCACAGCTAGAGTTGTAGTTCCCCTAGTAGTGGTCTTGAAGAACCATCTGCCCTTCTCTGCATCTCCGCCTGTCCACTCGGGATACTTCATCTTTTCCGGATGGATATACTCTGTTTCGGTCCCGAGATGTATGAGAATAGATTCATCGCCAATTTCAAACTCCATCTCTTCTCCGACAGAAACATGGCGATGGAATTCAAGGAAGACGGTTTCATCCTGTCCCAGTGTGATTGAATGGTCTTCCTCTGAACACTCGATTTTTCTCATTCCTTTCTCTACCTTCATCTTATCACCTACTCACCTAGACGTTGTACTATTGACTTCTTACTCTTTATTCCCCGATAGACTATGAATGCTATGATTGAGCCCATAATGCTACTCACTGCGATAATCAGCAGCGTTGTTGTCTGGATTCCTCCTCCAACTATGGTTGGCATCCCTGGATACCAATGAACAAAGATGACATCTATCAAGTCATTACCGAGAGATGAATATCTGTGCCTTAGATAACTAAGAGTTCCGTTCTCTTTCTCATATCGCATTTCTATGTGAACTGAAATATCCGATGCACCCGGGTTAGTAATAAGACCTGATGCAGTAAATCCCCATTCATCTAAATTGTTGATTAGAGTTTGCCCCTGAGTTCCAGTTATGTTCTCTATTTCATCAAGGAAGTCCCAGTCTCCAATAGGTATCACAAGACTGGTCAAGTCGGACATGATGACTGCAGAGTCGTTAATCCTCAGCAGACTGCAGTACGACCGAGGTAATTGAGAGGACTCATTGATTATGCTCTCAATTGTTTCAAGGTGGTTAACTTCTAAGTATGCTTTCTGACCTGCTTGTAATTCAGCAAGAAATGGGAGTTGTGCTTCAATAAACGCTCGACTATTACTGTCCGCATAGAACTCTCTCTGCAAAACATAGGTGAACTCCTCACCAGTGTCCACACCCCATTCAAGCGAATGATTAGACTGTGCAAAGACTGACATAGCTGTGGGCGATGTCAATATAGTAATTAACAGTAGTGCGGGGAGGAGTCTGGATTTCATCTTATTCATAGGGCTTATTCATTGATGTAATGAAGGTATTCATTCGTGAGAGGTATCAGAGTATCTCAAGCAGATCGTTGATGTGTTCTATTATAATCGTGTCCGAAGTTATCTTTCCTTCCTCTTCTGGGTCGCACCAAGTTAAAAGCACTGGAATCATTCCTGCATGAGTTGCTGCGGCAACATCCTGGTCGACGATGTTTCCGACATATACACACCGTTGAGGATTTGCTTTGAAGGAATTTGCCACCTTTACTAGCATATAGGGTGATGGTTTTC
This sequence comes from Candidatus Thorarchaeota archaeon, assembly GCA_048882305.1. Classification (GTDB taxonomy): domain Archaea; phylum Asgardarchaeota; class Thorarchaeia; order Thorarchaeales; family Thorarchaeaceae; genus SMTZ1-45. The sequence goes on along the minus strand of JBHLRT010000012.1, from coordinate 5,928 downwards.
GATACCCTGGAACATTTGTATATTCGATTGCATCAAACAAATGATGAATGTTAGAGTTCTGAAGAAGCTGAACAGGGTCCGTAAACCTGTTGGTAGCAATTCCCAGCTTGTATCTCCGCTTCTTCAATTCTTCAAGACATTCTTTACAGCCTTCCATGATCTCCGGACTTGCTATCTCATGAAATCTATCCCATTGTTTTTGATAGTCTAACACGATGTCTTCTCTGGTTTCGACCCCGAGTGATGAGAGGAGTAACCTATCATATTCAATCCATTGTTCGTTACCGGGTTTCCAATGTGTATCAACATTATTCTCAATCATGTAGTTAGTTAACCATTCATCAGGACCTAAGGTTGCTTCAATTATGACTTCATCAGGAAAATCATCCTTCTCTCCAATCCCGACTCCGCTCAAATAATCTCGAGTGAGGCCACACATATCAGATACCGGTCTGAAGAGGGTACCTCCAAGATCAAAGATTATTCCTGTGATGTTTTCCAACTTCATGGCTTTTGATTATCAGACATACTCACACTTGTATCCATCGCCTCATATTTATCAGATATCTCAACTCTTTTCAGTGATACCCCGAACGAATGAGTGACGAATTATGGACTCTGTTGACGCATCTCTGAGAGCTGTTGACAAGCACCTAGAAGAAAATCCGAATGACGCCTCAGCATGGAATGCAAAAGGTGTATTTCATGCTCAGAAACAAGAGTTTGGGGAAGCACTCCGAAGTCTTGACCGCGCATTACAACTTGATCCTGATTTTGTACCAGCTTATACCAATCGTGGTCGCGTCTTACTAGCACTAGGCCCAGAAAAAGCAAAAGATGCGCTCCAGTTATTTGATAGGGCGTTGAAACATACTCCGGATGATGTTCAAATTCTTCATGATCGCGCATCTGCTCTTCATGCACTTGGTCGTACTGGTGAGGAGCTCTCATGTATCCAACAAATCAGTAAGCTTGTACCTAATGAGTGGGGTGTGTGGATCCGTATCGGAGATATCGAACTAGAACTTGGTCATTTTGAATCCGCAATCAAGAGTTATGAAACAGCTCTTCAATTGAAGGAAGACATTGTTCCTGCATATATTAGAAGTGCGATAGCTTTTGGAATGCTTGAACGATGGAAGGAAGCAATAAAATCTGCAGAGAGAGCTACTAAGCTTGAACCAGAAAATGCAGAGGCTTGGCTTATACGAGGCGATGTTTACCTAAAGACTGGAAGGCACAATTCTGCAATGAAGGCTCTCAAGAAGGCATCTGAGCTGGATCCTGAAAATGCAACAGTCGAGAATACCATGGGTATGGTAGCTTACAAAGATGGTAAAATAAAAGATGCAGTTCGCCACCTTCGACGAGCCATTATCCGGAAGAAGGACTATCCTACTGCTCTTAGAAACCTCGGACTTATTCTTATGGAACTGGAAGATTGGGTTGAAGCCTCAAAGGTGATTGAAAGTTATACCTTACTAGTGAAGGACAATCCCAACATGTATGACGCACTTGCTACTTCGTATGCTCATCTAGATGATTTTTGTCTAGCTTATGATGTATGGGAGAAGGCCCGGAAGTTATACAAGAAGGCTAATGATGATTCTGAAGCAGAACGTGTAACATTGCTTGGAAGAGCCGCTAGGATTAACTGTCACAAACAGAAGAAAGCTGCAAAAGAACAAAAAGAACAAGAAAAGATGCAGCGCAGGTTCTCAGACCGGCACGACATAAGACGGAAAAAACAGCGAAAGCGTTGAACTAAGCTGCAAATTTGTACGCTTCGTCAGCACCTTCGAAATCTCCCAACTTCGTACAGATTTCTCCAATTCTTTTCCATGCTTCTTTATGAAACGGATTTAGATTGACTACTGAGCGATATGCTGCGGCTGCAGCAACATCGTAACCTTTCCATTGCAATAATTTCGCATAGGAGAACCAGCCCTCAACATCATCCGGTCTATCCATTAGCATCATTCCCATCATGTCTATAGCTAAAGTTGGAATGAATGGTATAGTCAGTGCAAGAAAGACCGCTCCAACAAATATTACAATCAGGATTGACATATCATGAAACCTTGTAATCAATCACTTTTCTGCTTTGTCAAATAGGATTGATTTTAGGAAGTTGTCGATTTCAAATCGTCCATCTGTCATCCCAAGATACCAAGGTCCTTTTAGTTCGAGTGATTCTTGAATCTCCGGGACTGTCTTTCCTTCCTCATGAAGCTTCAGCACCTTTGCCCGAATATCTTTCAAAAAATCGATTCTGACCTGTATATGTTCTTTTGGCGATGTGATTGGTCCTCTGTGAGAGTCAAAGAGAATCTCTACTTCCATTTTAGCAATCTTCTCCAAGGTATCAATCATTTGGTGAATGTTCTCATCGGGCATGCCAATTATCTTTCGAGATGGGACTGGAACCGCATCAGAAGAAAAAAGCCACTTGCGATTTGGTTCATAAAATCCAACCATATGGTGACCATGCCCTGGGAGCATTACGACTTCAAACTCAAGGTTCCCAATAGTGAAATACAAAGGCATCTTCTCGACATTTTCAACAGGATTTGGTTGCCCCCACACAAAATCGAAGAACTCTGGAATTGTGGGTGGATTCTTGATAATCTCAATGTCTGGTCCCATGGCATATATCGTTGAGTGAGGAACGAAGGCTGCACAGCCACCGTAATGGTCCTCATGTGCATGACTCACATAGATTCTCTTGATTTCGGTTTTAGATGCAAATCTCTTCAAATCCTCCAGTGCATTTGCACACCCCGCATCAAATAGTGTGTCTTTGATGAGGTATGCAATGGCCCACATGATTGGTTGCCCATCCTCCATCGCGGTTCCAGTCTTAACAAGGGTCACGTCTTCATTATAGGGCTCCACTTCAAACATATGACATGTGCATACATTGCATAACTTGTTTCCTTCGGTTTGTTTATGCCACGACCTCTTTTTCCACGAGAATTGGCGGTGCAAACTTTTGAAGTCTTTTCAGTCCGAGAACCTTGTCTCGTCTTCCTACCTTTGAATCACTCAGTGCTTGTTCCATGAATTCAATGGCGCTATCATAGTCCTTTCGAGGAACCCGAAATGGTACTCCATCTTTTCCCCCAAAAGCAAAGCACATTCTCACAGGATCCGCCCATGATGCAGGAGTTCCGAATATCATCTCTGAGATAAGTGAAAGTCCTCTAACTGTGGCTGGACCTATTCCCCTCATGAACAGAAGGCTCTCATAATTTGAGGGTTGAGTTTCGTATGCTCGTCGAACAGCATCCCAATCCATCCGAGTGGGCATGACCTTGTAAGCAGGTAGAACTTGAGGTGATTCATCCCCCTCGATCCATGAGATCAGAGTAGACTGTCCGTACGATTTTACATCCTCAAAATATCGCTTGATTCGATTTGGGTCCTCTTTTATTATATCTACGCTGACTTTCCTACACTCTTCGGATTTTCTGGAGGTCATATCAAGAGCTGTGTCTCTCCTCTGTCCTGATATTAATCCGGAATGTGGTTCATCGATGAAACTGTCTGTGATGAAAGATGACCAGTGATATCGTCGTGCATCATCACTCTCATAGTCCATTCCTTGTTGAACAACGGTCCAGTTCTCTTCTTTGTCAATAAAGAAGACATGATGGTAAAGCTGGTATCCATCTTGAATCCCCGCACTATCTACTTTTGCTACCGACCTGCTGATATCAACCAAACCTGCGCCATCAAGCCCATAGTCCTCAAGGGCTCTTAGTTGCTCCGGAACTTTTCTTGAGGCTGCTCCTTTTCCACCCACTGCAAGAACTCCATGTTCTTCAAGGTCAAGCGCTGTTTTCAGAACACCGCAAGTGACCGTTGTTGACCCAGAACTGTCCCAGTCGTAACCAAGAACGTTTGAAAGAGCCTGAAACCAAATTGGGTCTGCAATTCGCTGCAACAACTCTGACGTTCCAAATTCATCAACGATGAACTGACAGAGCATTCGAGCCATTGGGATCATTCTCTTCACTAGCCAGTGAGGAGCCTTCCCCGGATGCAGCTTAAGGTCTGCAACACCACCTCGTTTCAATCTGATATCTCCGATACACCATGCATTACTGTCATTGATAAAGACCACAAATGATCTAGAGGGTTGCGCGCAGGTTCTCGAGCTTAAGTTTCAGTTCATCTCCTGCTTGCTCTAACCAAGCTTTCAGAGTATCGCAACCATAGTCATCACAGTGTGCACAGGTTTCCACACCACGCTTACTTGCGCATATTCTAACACTGCAGTCTGCGCAAAACTTGAACTTAGGTTCAGAGTCAATCTTGCATCCAACACAGTTGATATCCGCAGCTGTAAGGGAAAACTCAGGACTTCCCCACTCTATAGCTTGTTTCTTCCTCAATTCATCATCGTTGTTTTTCCAAGCAAGATGCGCAGGACACTCTGCGCAATCCAGCCCGCAATACGCCATCATGTTCCCGATCATGTCTAACTAGTTAGTCAAATTATAATAAAAGCTCAACAGATACCCGAAACTAATTCTAAAGGTTTTTTGTCAAACCGTAGTTCAGGTAATCTTTTATTCATTGGCCACTAATCGTATCTGTCGGTGAGTTCCACCGCAATTCTTCCGTATCTATGAGATGATATGCATGTCTGAAGATTCACAATGGAATAATGCAATTGATTACAAAACGTTTCTGAAAGACGCTCGTGAAAATGTAGAGCTAATGAAAGCGAGATATAACGATCTTCAAATTACTGAACAAGACTTAGAGAACCTCCGTAGTCTTCAGAATGACATTCAGATTCTTGTCATCGGTAGTGATAGATGTAATGACACAGCCGGGAATCTGCCTTTACTTGCTAAGATGGCTGATATTTCTACAAAGTTACAGCTCCGTATTCTTGATAGCGATGCGAATGCAAAGTATCATCAGCAGTTCAAGGTAAATGGGAAACGGAAGACACCTGTTGTCCTCTTTCTCAGTCCCGACCATCAAGAATTGTGTCGTTGGGTAGAAAGACCAAATGCAGCGTACAAGGTCATTAACGAAGCAACAAACCCCTCCTTGGAAAGTCGAAGGAAAGAGTTGAAACAGCTCTATAGTGACGCTGAGATTCAACGACAGAGTGTGAATGAGTTCATGAGTTTGATTCTTCGGGCTGATTTTATCTTAGGAAGAAAATAATCATGGAACATCATTATGCAAAGGATGACTGGACCGCTGCAGATCGTGTCCAACGGATGGCAAATTCCTATCGCGTCAGATATGATGCTGAATTCTGGAATGCTTTCAACTCTCTAGTTGGAACTCAACCTCGCCTAATTGTTGCAGATTTTGGTTGTGGTCCAGGTCTTCTCCTAGCTGATATCGCGAGGCAATTCAATGCCCACACTGCTATAGCTCTCGATGAGAGTGAGCAAATGTTGGCTGTAGCGAAGAATAATTTGAAGAACGTAACAAACCTTGAGAAAATTAACATTCAGACTGTCAATTTTGACATAGATCTGATTGAGGTGAATCCTAACAGCATAGACCTTGCTTTCTCTGGCTTTATGCTTCACGAAGTAGTCAGTCCTATTGAGTTCGTGACTAAAGTCAACAGTCTGATGAAATCTGATGGCCTTTATGTTGTCTATGACTACATTTCTGGAAATGAAGAGCAGTTCATCAAAACCATGAGTCTAATGGGTATGAGTGAGGAGCATGCACGAAAACGATATCCACATATGTGTAAGCACTCTGCAGACGATATAGTAAGGATATTGGAGACTTCTGGATTCCAAGACAACCAATCACGAATCATCAATGATACTCGCATGGTTGTAGTAGGACTAAAGAGGTCTAATGCTTAAATTGAGTTGAAACGAATGTCCTCCCCTCGAAAGTCATCTCCCTGGGCACAAGACGATACATCACTCTCATGTC
>JBHLRT010000011.1:0-12067 GCA_048882305.1 Candidatus Thorarchaeota archaeon | reverse complement strand
CTAGCACTATCTTCTCGGTTTCTAGATATTGTTCAGGAATTCCAACATATACCTTGATACGTTTGTATGCTTCTTTGCCACGGGGAGCTGGCCATGGAAGCATTCCTCTAATCATCTTTCTGACCATTTTATCAGGGCGACGTTCGTGGAAGGGACCTTTACGCGGATTGTATGATGTTCGAATGTTGAACTTTTCTTTGAAGGCTTCAATTACTGTCCTACGTGCACCTGTGATTATAGCTTTTTCTGCATTAACAATTACTACTTTATCACCCAGTAAAGCCGATTTCGCAGCTTTAGCTCCAAGTCGACCTACAACCATATTCTCGGCGTCATAGACTTTGATATTTTCTTTACTCATCAGAATCACCTACACAATGATTGTAACTCCTTTACCCTTGGGAATTTGGGTAAGTAATTCGTCAATTGATATCAATGATCCACCAGCTCCAACAATAACTGTTCTAGCAGAGGTAGATGCGTTTAGAGCTGCAACAGTCACTTTGTGTGAGAGGCTTCCAGATCCTAGCACTTTTCCAGGAACTACAATGATATCTCCTGCACGGGTATGACGATTGATTTTTCCAATATTCACTGTAGCGCGTTGTCGAGCTGGTCTGGCAATAAGCTCAGCAACTCGCTTCCATATCCCCACATTATGCTTCACAGATGTCTTCTTTAGCGCATTAATGAGTGCGCGTGTGTTGGGGTCAGTTGGTCCAGATTTGACTGATCTTTCCATGGTGTCACACCTCATAGTGAATTTGCGAAGTCAAGAGCCATTCTAATCCGTTCTTTAAGTAACTCAGCGGATTTCTCAATTATGTCTTCGGGACTAAGCGCACCTGTTGATTCCACCTTGAATAGGAAAGCATCTTTCTTTGAATCAATAGTAACTGCGCCAGGCTCACAGACTTCAACACAAGCCTCACAGAGGCTACAGTCCAGAGTGTTCTGCGTTGAGATGGTATCTCCATCGACCAACAGAATGTTCTTTGGGCAAACATCAACACAGTCTCCGCACTGGTTGCATTTTTTCTTGTTCACTTCGACTATGGGTACATACTTGTATGAAACTGTTGATACTGGCTGAAACTTGGCATTTTCCACACCTTTTCCTAGTCGTGCGTATGCCTCAATAATTAGGCGTTGGTTAGGAGCTAGCTTGACTAGAGGAATATCACCTGATGCTGGAACTACCTTTGGGTCCTGTGAGGTTAGGTCTCGAGAATAGATCATTTTCTCTTCGTCACTTGTTTCTTCTTCTAGTGTAAGAGTGCACTGACAAAGACTACATCCTTTACCTTCACAATCACAATCTTCAGGAAGATTGTAACTCTCAAGATCCGTCACAAGAGGTATTAGACCTAATCTGTGAGCTAGCATCTCATCGAACATGACGCTAGTGTTTTCTAGAACGAGTACCTCGTCTATTGCCATCGCCGGCAATCTGGTAAGCATGGTTCTGCGTAATGCATTAGCAAACGCAACATCCACTCCTTCCACTAGAAAGTGAACGATGTTATCCTGTTTGTGGATTATTGTGATTTCCATTGACTCACCTGACCATTATTTTCAGTCCACACCCAAAAGACATTATTTCCCGGACGGACTCGCCATATGACACAGAGTGGTCAGACGGCTCTCTCGCCCATGTCCTGGGTATCTTCGCCTGTTTTCTCAGAACATAAAAGGCTTGTCCTACGGCTAGCTGTTTAGAAAGTACAGTGTTACGGGTTAGTGGAGTGATTTATGCAGCCACTTGGACCATGTCTCTGAGACCATTAACAATCAGTTTGTAACCTGTGATACGTTGTTTGGGGTCGATTGCTACCATTCCAACAGTTGGAACTCCAAGCAGATCTTGAACCGACTCAGGTCTCATTGAACCTGGAATGTCCTGTTTATTGGCAACAGCTATGACTTTCACACCGTTAAGGTTAGACTTGTACTTCTCAAGTAACTGGCGTGTTTTGAGAACAGCTTTTGGATTACTCTCAGTGACCACGACAACCATTTTGCTGCCCCTCATAAAGTCAGGCCAGAGAAATTCAAAATGTGACTGACCACCCATTTCAATAAGAGAAACTTTGGTGCTACTGTCAATCGTTATTGTTCCACAACTCATACCTGCAGTCGGTTGGTAGTTTGCCTCCAACTTGGGTGCCCGGTCCGTGAGGAGCTTAATTAAAGTGGATTTGCCGGCATAGCCTGATCCCATGAGAGCGACCTTAACATATTGCGTCATGAGAGTTATCTCCAAGTGGAACATGTTTGGATAGTGTATAGGTTCCTGTATTTCGGGTGTAATACTCACTGATAGAGAAGCCGCCCCTCTGAAGTTCTACTTAAGGCTAATGAATTGGCTTGATTTAATACAAAAAAAGGCGCGCGATAGAAGAGCTTAAACGGAAAAAGAAAATTGCTTGCCGGGAGCTGATGATATGTCCTACAAGGGTCCACAAATCATAGCAATTGAGGATGGAGCCCTAGATAGACTTGGGGATCTATTGAAGGACTATGTTAATCTAATATGCGTAACTGATGAACTAATACACGCAGAATACTCTCAGCATCTTGAAAATGCAATAGGAAAATCATGTAGATGGTTGATGGCTTCTAAGTACCGAGCCCAAACCAATACAGTGCTTGGAAAAGTCGATATTGTACTGGGATTTGGTGGTGGAAGTAGTTTAGACGTGGCAAAACTAATCGCTCGGGATACTGGTATCAACTGGATATCTGTACCTACAGCAGCATCACATGATGGCATTGCAAGTGAAGTGGCATCAGTTAGTCATAATGGATACAAATATTCAGAGAAGTGTAAGGGACCTTTTGCGGTTATTGCAGACACTTCAATCATTTCGAAAGCACCAGCAAAATTGCATCTTGCAGGTCTTGGAGACATAATATGTAAAACCTCAAGCTTAGCAGAATGGAAACTTGCTCATGAGGTGATGAATGAGCCCTTCGATGAGGATGTGTATTCAATTGTAAGCAAGGCACTAGAATCAGTTCTTGCAAGCGATGATCTTGCAACTCTAATTAGTGCAGAGATTGATGCTGGACGTGCAATGAGTATTTTTGGAAGTTCTCGACCTTGTTCAGGGACTGAACATGCAATATCCCATGCGATGGATAGGAGTTCAGCAGATTTACATGGACTGCAAGTTGCATTTGCAACTCCACTATGCCTACATTATCTTCTAGAATCAAGTTGTACAAATCACAAACCTGCAGACATTCTTAGTTATATGAAAGATCGACAGATGCCAACAAAGCTAGCAGAAATGAAAATCAACCAGGACCAGTTTATAGATAGTATTCGCCAGGGCCTTAATATCATGGAGAAGCGAAATCGGTATTCTGTTTTAAAACATCTAGAAGTGGATGATAGGTCACTTAGAGCAGTTATGGATGAATTAGGATACTGAGTATCAAGCCACTTCGACAGTTTTAAAAGAAGTCAAACTGACGGCGCAGGAGAGCCTGTTCTTTTGTGAAACAGGCTGAATATGCATATACCGATGAAGAACTGAACTGAGGTAAAAAATGATGCCAAAGCCAAGTTTTGTAGAATGGGAGCCTACTGAAGAACTTCAAAAGAAGGCTTTAGAAGCTCTAGAAATAGCTAAGGACACAGGACGTATCAAGAAAGGTATCAACGAAGCCACAAAGAGCATTGAACGTGGCATAGCACGATTAGTGATTGTTGCTGAAGACGTTGAACCACAAGAGGTAATCATGTACTTACCTGGTCTTTGTGATGACAAAAAAGCTCCTTACATCTTCGTGAAAAGCAAGTCGGATCTTGGAAACGCCGCAGGAATCGAACGACCTACTGCAGCTGTCGCGATTATTGTTGATGGCAAAGCTAAGGAACTTGTTGACGATCTCATAGAGAAGATCAACGGCCTTCGTAAGTGAAATTCAGGTGATGGCCGACAATGAGCAAAGAAGAAGAAGCAACTCCATCAATCCCTGCAGAAGTCATTCAGCTCCTTGGGAGGACTGGAGTTACTGGAGAAATCACGCAAGTTCGTGTGAAAATTCTCGATGGTAGGGATAAAGGACGTGTCCTAACTCGTAACGTGAAAGGGCCTATTAGAATGGGAGACATCCTGATTCTAAGGGAGACTGAACGTGAGGCACGTAAGATGAGGAGGCGCTAGTCATGGTTGGAACACAGAAATGCTCGTTCTGTGGAAAAGACATTGAACCAGGAACTGGTTTAGCGTTTGTGCAAACAAAAGATGGAGCTGTGTTTTGGTTCTGTTCTAATAAGTGCAAGACCAACCGACTCAAACGCCGTATGAAACCTCGAGACACTAAGTGGACCGCAGATTATGAAAAAGGTGGGAAGATTTCCCGCTAAATCTAACAAATATATGAAACCAATGGTGGCTCATGCCACCTGAGGTTTCATCTATGCTTTTTCAACTTCTTCTATAATAAAATCAAAAATCACTGATGCTAGTGCAGTTATGTCATCTTTTGAGATGTTTTTCGCATCTTTTTCGAGAAGGTGAATTAGAGAGTTTAGAACATTGTCAGATATATCAAGATTCTCGATGGCTCCCTTAACAACATCGCGGATTTCCATGGTATAATCAGCATCACCCGAAATATACAGTTCGACGTATGCTCTTGCTTTTGTTTCAGCATCAGAAGACTCTTCCAGTCCGCCCTCAGTAGTCCAGAGTTCAATTTCCTTTGAAGCAGTTTCAGGGGCATCTGAAGCATGCGCAATGTTTACTCCTGCCCAGATGCCATACTTACCCCGCAGAGATTCGGGATCAGCCTTTTGAACGAATGTTGCACCGAGAGCATCGCGGACCCCTTGAATGACACCTTCGGCTTCGAAAATCATAACTAAGACTGGAGCTGAAGAAATGAAATTAACTAACCATGGGAAGAAAGGTTTATCCTTGTGAACTGCATAATGCATCTTCGCTAATGACTCTGACACTTTCATCTCCTGAAATGCAATTATCTTATAGCCTCTATTCATCAACGCTTTCAGAACCAATGCGCTGACTCTTCTTCTTGCTGTTCCATCCGGCTTGATTATTACAAACGACCGTTCCAAATTGCTTCACCTATTGTTCTAATGATACTTGAAGATTGTATCCACGACTCTCGCGGGAGAGATGGGGAATATAATACATTTCATTTGGGATGCTTTGATAAAAAACGACACTTTCATAACTGTAGCCAATAGTCCCACAGCCAATTCCTTGTGAGGTGCCGACCATGACTGAAAATGCCAAATTACGTTCGCCAATTGTTACAGTCTTGGGACATATTGATCATGGAAAAACATCTTTGCTTGACAAGATGCGAGGCACTGGTGTTCAAGACAGAGAGGCAGCAGGCATCACTCAGCATATAGGCGCTTCATTCTTTCCTACAGAAACAATTCTCTCAATCTGTGGAGACCTTCTCAAGGCTGTTAATACGCAATTGACTATTGATGGACTCCTTTTTATCGATACACCAGGGCATGAGGCATATCTAAACCTTAGACGTCGAGGTGGTGCGATAGCAGATATCGCCATACTTGTGGTTGACATCAATGAGGGGCCTCTAACTCAGTCCTATGAGTCGCTCAAAATCCTGCGCTCTGGAAAAACACCTTTTCTAATAGCGGCCAACAAGCTAGACAAGGTCCCAGGTTGGAGAGAAAAATCTGGTATGACACTTTTCCAAGCCATTAAAGCGCAAAGCCAATCAACTCAAAATGAGATTGATAGACGGCTCTATGAGATTGTAGGAGCTCTTTCGGCTAATGGTATACAATCAGAGAGATTTGACCGTGTAGAGGATTTTAGAAAAACTGTAGCTATTGTACCGACCAGTGCAAAGACAGGTGACGGAATTCCAGAACTCTTGATGGTCTTATCTGGACTGACTCAGCAATACATGAAAGAAAGACTGCATATTTCCACAGGACCTGCGAGAGGCGCTATTCTGGAGGTTCGTGAAGAAACTGGTCTAGGAACTACACTCGACACTATCATCTATGATGGTGTGCTTAAGAAGACCGACACAGTTGTAATCGGCGGACTCGATAATGTTATTGTAGCTAAAATTAGGGCACTATTACAACCAAAGCCTTTGGATGAAATAAGAGACCCCAAAGAGAAGTTTACTAACGTGGACCAAGTTCATGCTGCAGCTGGGGTTAAGATTGTAGCGCCGGATATTGAAGGCGCAGTAGCCGGGGCACCAGTATATGCTGTCACTGATACAGCTATGCTTGAGGAGATTAAACAGAAGGTCCGAGATGAAGTCGGATCAATTAGAATTCAGACTGATAAGTCAGGTATCGTTCTGAAGACTGATACTCTAGGATCGCTTGAAGCTGTAACTCAATTTCTGCAAGACAGGAAAATACCTGTGAGAGCAGCCGATGTTGGACCTATTGTCAAACGGGACGTAATCGAAGCACATGCATCTGGCGATACTGACCCATTGAATGCTGTAATTCTAGGGTTCAATGTGAAGTTCGCACCAGATATTGAGGAGCTTGCAGCTGAATACGGAGTAGAGGTGTTCTTGAATGAGGTAATCTACAGACTTTATGACGAGTATAATGCTTGGATAATGGTAAAACGAGAACAAGCAAAGGCTGAATCTCTTGGTTCAATCATACGGCCTGGAAAGATAGAGATTATTCCTCAGTACATCTTCAGACAGAGCAAACCTGCGGTGGTTGGTGTAAAGGTTCATGGCGTTATCAAACCACGAACGGGACTCATAACTGCTACAGGCAAGCGTGTGGGGACGATTCTGCAAGTTCAAGATAGAAGTGTGAATATTGATGAAGCCACAGATGGAATGGAAGTGGCAGTGTCGATAAGGGGTCCGACTGTTGGACGTCAAATCAAAGATGATGATGTTCTCTATGTTGATATCCCAGACGCCCAGATTCTTGCAATCAGAAAGAAGTTCATGGATGATTTGACTCAGCCTGAACTTGAAATCTATGACGAGATTGTACAAATTAAGAGAGATGCTGGCCGTTTAGTGTAGTTTCAGGGTGGCATATCGATATCCTTATTCAATCATCAAATTGCGAGATATTATGACTAGAATAATCGTAACTGGTGCTTTTGGTAATGTCGGTGCAAATGTTATCAGAGAACTCCAAAAGACTGATACTGAGATACTGGCAATAGACCTTGAAACCAAACGAAATTTGAAGACTTATAATGACCTTCGAAAGTCAGGCGATTTCAGTGCCAAATGGTTGGATTTAACGAATTCTGAAGGTGTCAAAGATGCTCTTTTTAATTTCGAACCTGATGTGATAATACATGTGGCTGCAATCCTTCCTCCACTGGCTTATGTTAACCCAAAACTAGCCAGAAATGTGAATGTAAATGCTACCAAATTCTTAATCGATACAGCCATGCAGCTCAAAAAGATGCCCAAGCTTGTCTTCACATCCAGTTATTCGGTTCATGGTCCATTTTCTCCAGAAGAGACTGCACCTCTCTTGACCGGAGATACTCCTGTTTCTCCACAGGACAATTATGCCAAGTATAAGGTCGAATGCGAAGAGATGGTCCAAAAAAGTCAGCTTCCATGGGTTATCGTGAGACTGTGTGCGGTTCTGAATTATCTTCCAGCAAATATGGAAATGAATGATTCAATGATGCAGTTGACCTTCGCAATACCTCTCAAGAGAAAAACACATGCAATTGATTCAAGGGATGTGGGATTGGCTTTGACAAATGCAGCTCTTCGTGATGTATCAAAGAGGATATTCGATATCGGGGGAGACGATAGTTGGAAATTGATCGGTTCCACTCTGATGTCAAATGCACTATCAGTTAATGGCCTTGGAATGTTCCCCGAGAAGGCATTCAGAAATCCGGATCCCGCAAGAAAAGAGGACTGGTATTATGAGTTCTGGGTCGATACTGAGGAATCACAGAAAGAACTTGAATATCAAAGATACAGCTACTCAGATCACTTGAGAGATGCTAAGAAAGCAGCTGGCATGTCGAGATACTTCCTCAAGCTCGTATCACCTCTCGCTCGGAGAATTCTGGTCAGAAAATCACCTTATCGCAATCGGACCACAGAATATGATACTGGCACTGCATGGGAGCATGCAGTGAGAATATTCGGAATTGATGAAGAATCAATCTAGGAGATCATCACTAAGTATGCGAGGTGCTGAAGCGCTTAGCTAACTAAACGTTTTTAGGCAATTCCGGGAAAATCACCGATGCAGCGGGCAGGACGGGCCGTTTGCCGCGGTCGAGACCACATGGCACCAGTGGCGTCAGTAACCCCGTGGAGGATGAAACCCAACTACGGAGAGTTTCGCTGCGGGACTGTGATGGGCAGTCTCTGGAGTCTGTCACGAACATATCAACATTCGTAGGTTTGTTGTGATTGTCTTAGACTTCCGAATCGGGTCAGGCCCTGGCGGGAACAGCCCTAAGGATGAGTGGTGGAGCCCCAGAGGTAGCTGCCTTGAGAAACGCAACGAGCTAACTCGCTGTGGGAAGGACATTCGATACATCGGGAGCCGCTGCACCTTTGTTAGTAATCTACGGTAATGTTTAAGAGAAAATTCCAGTCCGCAAAGAATCAAGCTGAGGTTTCCGAGCCTGGTACGGAGCCAGCCTGCTATTCGCCTATGCGTGTTGCAGGCGGGCTGACAGTTGGTGTGCCTAGCACGCGAGGGTTCGAATCCCTCCCTCAGCGCCAAATTTCTACTCATTCAGTTAGATGTAAGCGAGTGTTGCAGAAGGGACATTTGATTATATCTACATCAACTGGCATTGCATTCACGTAATCGAATTGATTCCCACAGTTAGGACACCCGAAGATTTCCGAACTGCCTGTCTTCTGAATTGGAAGTGCGTGTTTTCTCATAGAGTCCAAGATTCTATCATCTTCAGAGATATCAGTGGGGGCAATATTCCTACCTTGCGCCCAGCGATAAGTTGCGTAGAGGCCAAAGACTACCATGGGAGTATAGAAGAACATGTAGATGTATACCAGTTCAGGTGGCATCAGCATGGTTGCTCCAATCACACCAATCGGACCCAATATGAGAAGCAAACCAAGCAGGATCCATCTTCCTATTGAAGAACCTGAACTCTGCGGATACGGGTCATAATAGTCATCATCCATCATGATTTCTAGACTCCATTATTACTTAGCCATTGAAAGCTTCTAACCTCTTCCATCAAAGCTCAATCATCAGCCAGATGCAGTTATCCTCTTGCCTTTGTTCAATATTCATTCTATCTCATTTTCCTAATCCGTTTTGTGGCCCACCAAGCAACTGGCATTAGGATTAAGCTAAAAATCAATGCTACGACAAGAACGATGAAAAGGAAATCTGATCGTTCCCAGAGCTCTAACGGTGTTAAGAATATAGGTGTTAAAATTAGAGCTACTGCAAACATGGCCAAGCAAGTCTTAAAATAAGATGGCGATTTCTCGGATTCAAAATAGTCTTCATCCATTGGTAACACTGAGTTTCTGGTATCCAATCGTCCTAATGTATACTTTTAGGAAAATGCCAAAATTCTAAAAAATAGAGAAGGAACACGGGCCTTGCGGGCCCGGTTCTTTGATAATACTATTACCTCTTTGTGACTTTCTGGACAATACCAACAGCCACTGTCATTCCCATGTCACGAACAGCAAATCTGCCGAGCTGTGGGAATTCCTTGTAGTTCTCAATGACCATAGGCTTTAGAGGAACCAGTTTGGCAATCATGGACTCACCTTTCTTGACAAAGTCAGGATTCTCCTCTAGGACTTGGCCACTACGCTGGTCAAGCTTCTGTAATATCTGATCGAATCTGCAGGCAACCTGAGCAGTATGAGCGTGAATGACTGGTGTATAACCAACTGTAATTGCACTTGGATGCTGGATGACCATAACCTGACCGGTATAGTCTGTAGCAACAGTGGGTGGATTGTCAGTTGGACCAGCTACGTCACCACGACCGAGATCTTTCCTCTCAATGCCTCTTACGTTGAAGCCGATGTTATCACCGGGAACTGCCTCTGGCATTACTTCATGATGCATCTCAATGGACTTGACTTCTCCTGTCTTGTTGGGGGGCATGAATGTGATCTTCATTCCTGTCTTCATGACTCCCGTTTCAACACGACCAACAGGTACTGTACCAACGCCTTTGATTGAGTAGACATCATTAATTGGCACACGCAATGGTTTGTCGGTTGGTTTTGGTGGAAGCACAACCTGGTCTAACGCCTCAAGAAGTGAGGGACCATCATACCATGGTGTAAGGTCAGGAGTCTTCTCTTTAAGGTTAGCAGCATCTAGAGCTGAAGTTGGAATGAATGGTACATTCTCTGGTTTGTAGCCAATGCTCTGTAGGAAACCACCTACTTCTTCCTTGACCTCTTTGTATCTGTCCTCGCTGTACTTGACACTGTCATCATCCATTTTGTTGACACAGACAATCAAGCTTGGTACACCAAGTGTCATGGCAAGATATGCATGCTCCTTGGTCTGACCTCCGGGACCAACACCAGCCTCGAACTCTCCTCGCTTTGCAGACACAACAAGTAGACCAACGTCAGCCTGTGAGGCTCCAGTGATCATGTTCTTGATGAAGTCCTTGTGGCCAGGAGCGTCAATAATGGTGTAATAGTACTTGTCAGTGAGGAACTTGAAGAATGCGATGTCAATGGTTAGACCACGCTCTCGTTCCTCTTTCAGACGGTCCAGCGCAAAAGCCCATGCCCAGCTGGGCCGCCCAAGTTTCTCTGCTTCGGCCTTATGCTGTTGGAAAGTACGCTCGTCAACAGCGCCTGTTTCGTATAGGAGTCGGCCTGTCATGGTGGACTTGCCATGGTCGACGTGACCAATGACCACCAGATTCAGGTGCTCCTTATCTTTCTTGGACAAGGCATAATTCTCCTTATTCTATGTTAGTCGGTCCCCTAAGATAGGAACCTGCTTGGCTGTCACCTTTTGGGATGCTTTTAATCGTTTCGACAGGTTCAATTAACCAGAGGGGAAAGGAGCCCTCTATGCGGTCTAAAAAGGCGAATAGTTTTACTAGAAGTTCATTTCGCAAGGTCAGGGATTGAGTCTGGTTTATCTTTCAATTCTTCAAGATTCACCAAAGGAATCCATCCTTCCTCACCAAGAGTCGTTCTTGCCCAGGCCCATCCACTCTCCTGATCTAAGACAATTACTTCTTGACCTGCATCAATAGTGAGTTCCTGAGAAGTGTAGTCCTGTAGAAATTGAAACTGGCCTGATTCTGATGTTGGTCCTAGATATGTCTTGGGAACCCAACTATGAACATCATGACTATTCTTACACCAGAGCCAACCTTCAAACTCGGTTTCTCGTTCCATTCCCTCGACAATATCACCCTTTGTTGCTATCAAAGGAACCGGAAACTCGCTCGTGTGAGTCTTAATTACTTTTAAAATCTTCATCAATTTCACCCACTACTGGACCAGTCCTGTGATCCAATCATGAATCATATCCCAGTTTCGAAAGTCAAGCTTCTCTGGCAGCTCTTCACCTGGGGGTATCTGGTCTTTCACTATATTCTTTACAAGAGCCCGTATAGCAAGACTGTATTTCTGGAACTGGAACACTCCTCCGATTAATGCAGTTGAGATTGGTGACAGTCCAGGGTACTTCTCAGGCATGCTGTCTAGATACGCAGCCTGTGCCTCTGCCACCTTGTTTGGGTTACCAGCGTACCCACTTACTACAAAGAGCGCCACTTTGGTCTTGGAAAGCGATTCTATTTTTTGTTCGATGAAATCCAATGGTTCCTTTTTCCACTGTCCTTCTCGAATGCCACTCCCTATGATTACTAAGTCATATCCTTCAGGTTCAGGAAATGGAGTTCCCTCCCCTAGATTAACAACATCTACTTGGACTCCCAGTTTCCCAGCTGTCTTACTCATGTCTTGGACCACTTCTGTGGTAGAACCATACCGTGTTCCATAGACAATCAGGATTTTCTTCATCATATTCGGTCATGAAATACGACATATTTACTCACAAAATGGTTTCGACGTGGCCGTTTTC